>JAKAQV010000018.1 GCA_021819565.1 bacterium
TCTTCCAAGAGAGTTTTCGCGGTAAAACAAAACATTCCGGAATTCCATAAGAATTTTCCCGAGGAAAAATATTTTTGCGCGGCTTTAAGCGGAGGTTTTTCGATAAATCTCTTGACGGAATTTCCCGCGGCTTCGATGTATCCGTATCCGGTCTCGGGAGAATCGGGTTTGATTCCAAAGACGACTAATCGTCCCTTCTGCGCTAATTGAGCGGCTTGAAAGGCCGCTTTCTCAAAGGCCTTAGGGCGCGAGATCAGATGATCGGCCGCCAACACCAGTAAGACCGCGTTTTCCCCATAACGCTTGGCGATTTCCAGCGCCGCCAGGGTCACGGCTGGCGCTGTGTTTTTTCCAAAAGGCTCCAAAAGATAATGGTCGACGATTTTTTTGCGGGCCAGAGAGTAAACCTCGCGGTACTCATCTTTGATTTGAAAGAAGAGCTCTTGGTTGGAGACGGTCAAAATTTCGCCGACCTGCGGCAGGTTAGCCGCCCGAAGCCAGGCTTTTTGAAGAAGACTTTGTCCGTCGGCAAGACGAATAAAGGGCTTGGGCCGCGCCTGTCGTGAAACCGGCCAAAGCCGGGAACCCACCCCGCCGCAGAGAATGACGGGAACGATTTTATTCATGAGGCGGCCAGAGCCGGATCTTTGCCGCTTTGCAAAAGCTTAAGATCGGACTCGACCATCATCTTGACGAGTTCCTTAAAGGAAACCTTGGGTTCCCAGTGGAGGGTCTTTTTAATTTTGGCGGGGCTTCCCAACAGGAGATCGACTTCCGCTGGCCTTAAAAATTGCGGATCAACCCGAACGTATTTCTGGTAGTCAAGCCCGAGAGATTCAAAGGCGATTTGGACAAATTCTCTGACGCTGTGGGTTTCCCCGGTCGCGATGATAAAATCCTCGGGCTTATCCGCCTGGAGCATTTTCCACATCGCCTCTACGTAATCTCCGGCAAAACCCCAATCTCTTTTGGCGTCGAGATTTCCCATGGGAAGTTCTTTTTCCAGGCCCAGTTTAATCTTGGCCGCATAATAGGTGATCTTGCGCGTGACAAACTCAAGGCCGCGCCTAGGAGATTCATGGTTAAAACAGATTCCGGAGCAGGCGAAGAGATTATAGGATTCCCGGTAATTGATGGTCATATAATGTCCGTAGACTTTGGACACCCCGTAGGGGCTGCGGGGATAAAAAGGAGTCTTTTCCGTTTGCGGGACTTCTTGGACCTTTCCGAACATTTCGGAAGAGGAGGCCTGATAAAAGCGGGCTACGGGTTTTACGCGGCGAACGGCCTCTAAAATGCGGGTCAAACCCAAACCGGTGACGTCTCCGGTGAGAATCGGCTGTTTCCAGGACACTGGGACAAAGGATTGCGCCGCGAGATTGTAAATTTCATCCGGATCTGAAACCCGGACGGCTTCGTCCAGAGAAGATTGATCCGTCAAATCCCCATTGAGGAGAGTGATGCGGTCTAGAATATGATGGATTCTATCTGTGGGTTCATGGCTTGAGCGGCGAACGAGTCCGTAAACTTTATATCCCTTTTCCAGTAAAAGGTCCGCCATGTAGGAGCCGTCTTGTCCGGTAATTCCAGTAATCAGCGCTTTTTTAGCCACATTTTTCTCCTCAACTTGGTTTGATATTTTATCTTATTCCGCCCGATGCGACGGTTTCTTCGGTTTTTTGGCGTCGGTATCGAAAGAAAGGGCTTCTTTGGAAAAATCCGCACTGACGGAGACGGAATCTCCTTCTTTAATCTCTCCGGAAATCAAAAGCCTGGAGATGGGATCGAGAAGATATTTTTGGATGGCGCGCTTAAGAGGCCGGGCTCCAAAGGCCGGGTCATATCCTTTCTGGGCGAGAAAACTTTTGGCCTTTTCATTGAGCGTAAAACTAATCCGCTTGTCTTTGAGGCGAGAGAGCGCCCGCGGGATCTGAATGTCGATAATCAGGCGCAACTTGTCGGCTTCCAAGGGGTGAAAGGTCAATATTTCGTCCAGGCGATTTAAAAACTCCGGCTTAAAGCGGAGTTCGACCTCGCTATTTTTGAGATTAGAAGTCATCAGCAAAATCGTATTTTTGAAATTGACCGTTCGGCCTTGGCCGTCGGTCAGGCGCCCGTCGTCCATGACCTGGAGCAGAATATTAAAAACATCGGGATGAGCTTTTTCTATCTCGTCAAGCAACACAACGCAATAGGGCTTGCGGCGCACGGCTTCGGTGAGTTGTCCCCCTTCTTCATAGCCGATGTATCCCGGAGGCGCTCCGATCAGGCGAGACACCGCGTGCTTTTCCATATATTCCGACATGTCCAGGCGCACGAGGTTTTTCTCGGAGTCAAACAAAAAGTCGGCCAAGGCCCTGGCCAACTCTGTTTTTCCCACGCCGGTCGGGCCCAGCATCAAAAAGACTCCCAAGGGTCGCTCGGGATCGGCGATGCCGCTTTGGGCGCGCCGAACGGAGGAGGCCACCGCCTGAACGGCCTCTTCTTGCCCCACCACTCGCTGATGCAAGATTTCTTCGAGTTTTAAAAGTTTCTGGGCCTGGGTTTGCCCGATTTTTTCGACGGGAATGCCGGTCCAGCGGGAGATGACGCGGGCAATGTCTTGATCGTCGACCTCTTCTTTGAGGAGTTTTTTCTCGGCTTGAACCGCCGCCAAATCTTTTTCCAAAGCGTCGATTTTTTTGGACAGGTCCGGAATGAGTCCGTAGCGAATTTCCGCCGCGCGGTTGAGATCTCCGGCTCTTTCGGCGCGCTGCCCGTCGGCTTTTAAAGATTCCATCTTGACCTTAAGCTCCCGGAGATTTTTAATCAGGTTTTTTTCTTTCTCCCAGTGAGCGCGCAGATTTTCAAATTCGGATTTAAGAGCGGATATCTCGGACTGAATGGCGCGTATTCTCTCGCGGCTGGCCTCGTCTTTTTCTTTTTTGAGCGCCGCTTCTTCAATTCCCAGTTGGCGGAGCTTGCGCTCGGCCTCATCTAGCTCGGTGGGCATGGAATCGATTTCCATTCTTAGGCGGCTAGAGGCCTCATCGATAAGATCGATAGCCTTGTCGGGCAAAAAGCGGTCGGAAATGTAGCGGTCAGACATTCTGGCCGCGGCCACCAAGGCGGAATCTAAAATGCGGACTCCGTGGTGGATTTCATATCTTTCCTTAAGTCCGCGCAAAATGGCGATGGTGTCTTCCACGCTGGGCGGCCCCACCGTGACCGGGGCAAAGCGTCTCTCTAAAGCCGCGTCTTTCTCGATATATTTTTTGTATTCATCCAGGGTCGTCGCTCCGACGCAGCGGAGTTCCCCCCGAGCGAGCATGGGTTTGAGCATGTTGGCCGCGTCCATTCCGCCTTCGCCGCCCCCGGCGCCGACGAGGGTGTGGATTTCATCTATAAAAAGGATAATTTGTCCGGAGGCGTCAGAGACTTCTTTGAGAACGGCCTTAAGCCTTTCTTCAAATTCTCCCTTGTATTTCGCTCCGGCCACCAAACTTCCCATGTCGAGAGAAATGACGCGCTTGTCTTTCATGGTCTCCGGAACATCCCCGGCGGAAACCCGTTGAGCGAGGCCTTCGACGATCGCGGTTTTTCCGACGCCGGGCTCTCCGATTAAAACCGGATTATTCTTGGTGCGGCGGCTTAAGACTTGGATTACGCGGCGAATCTCGCCGTCGCGGCCGATGACGGGATCGAGCTTTCCTTTTCTGGCGGCGTCGGTTAAATCGCGCCCAAAAAACTCAAGCGCGGTTTTGGGCGTTGACGGAGACTGGGCCGTCGGGCTTTCTCGTGGAGCCATACCTTTATTTTATCAAAAAGCCCGCTTTCGGAGAATATGATTCTCTAGGGAAGGATTTCTTCTAGCTCGTCGACTTTGTGTTTATTCTCAGCTTTAGCGATTGCCGACAAAGCGGCCTTGGTCTTTTCCGCAATTTGAGCTAGTTCTTGGGGAATTTCGCTGGGATGAAGCATATCATTAAGAATCCGGGCGCTTTCCTCAAGCTCGATATCAGGGACCTCGGGCTCTTTGTCTTTTTTGGCGACACCTTTGTCTTTAGCATTTTTTTTGTCCGAGGAATCGGCTTTATCCAAGGCCTCTTCCGAAACGGCCGGAGCCGTGCTGCCGCTGATGGATTCAAGGGTGATCTCGGTTTTTGTAAATTCATCCGGACCGGCAGCCAAGCGCTCTTTTTTTCTTTCTTTGTCCAAATTGTCCGCGTCTTGTTGTTGTTTGAGGCGTTCCGCTTCGTTGAGAGAGGCGACTTTTCCCTCGTCTTCCTGCTTAAAAAGCGCGATGTCCTGATCGACGTAGCCGAACTCGCGCGAGGCCTTGACGCGCTTTTCGGAGGCTTTTTTGAGTTGATCCACCAAGGGCGGAGTGATGTCTCCGACTTTCTGGTAGGAGGCGGGGTCTATCTCGTCGTAAGGGAGAGCGTTTTCCAGGGCCGATTCCGCGATATCCATATAATCCTCAAGAGAAGGAAGCTGAACGTCTGGAATGACGCCCTTGTTTTGAGTGGAGCCGCCGGAAACCCGGTAAAATTTTTGGATCGTCAATTTAAGCGCGCCCGGTCCAGTTTTGGGGTCAATGCGCGGGACATATTGCGAAAGGTCAATGAGGGTCTGAACGGTTCCCTTGCCGAACGTTTTCTTGTTGCCAACGATTAAAGCCCGCCCGTAATCTTGAAGGGCGGCCGCGAAAATCTCGGAAGCGGAGGCGGAGGCGTGGCTGGTCAAGACCACCATGGGGCCGGAATAAATCATCGAGTTGGAATGTTCAAGAGAACGAATGACCCCGCGGGAATCTCGGACCTGGACTACGGGGCCGGGGGGGATAAAAAGGCCGGTCAGGGAAATCGCTTCGGACAAAGCGCCGCCGCCGTTTCGGCGAAGATCTAAAATCAAGCCTTGGATTCCCTGCGCCTCCAAAGCGACGAGAAGTTTCTTGACGTCTCTGGTCGTGCTTTTTTTCTCGCCGCCGGATTTCATGTCCTCGTAAAATGAAGGCAAATCAATGACGCCGATTTTGACCGGATTTCCCTGGAGGTCTTGCCCCGTTAGAATTTCCGCTTTAGCCTCCTGGTCGGTGAGCTTGATTTCGGCTCGAATAAGCGAAATGACGACCCGGGTCGAACGGTCAATGGCGCCGGCCGGAATCACCCTCAGACGCACGGTCGTGCCCTTTTTCCCGCGAATTTTTTCAACCACGTGATCAAGTCTCATCCCTGTGACATTGATCCAAGGGCCGTCCACCCCTTCGGCGACGGCTTCGATTTTATCCTTGGGTTTTAAGCGCTTGTCTTTATCGGCCGGGCCGCCGGGAACGAGAGAGACGATCTGGGCATAGCCGTCCGATTCTTTGAGCACCGCTCCGATTCCGACCAAGGACAGCTGCATGCTGATGTCGAAGTTTTCCTTTTGTTCTTGGGCCATGTAATCGGAGTGCGGGTCATAGGCGTGGGTCAAAGCCGAGAGATACTCCTGGAGAACATCGATGGCGTCAAATTCACCGTAGCTTTTCAAAAGGCGGCGGTAGCGGTGACGGATTTCCTTTCCCTGGTCCTTGGGTTTGGTCTTGTTTAGAATCTCTTCGAGCATTTCGTATTTGACGCGCTTTCTCCATAACTTGTCGGATTCTTTCCAGTTTTTAGGCCACGGCAGTTTATGGCGGTCAAGGGTGATCTTCTCGTTTCGCTTAAAATTAAAAGAAGTGGAGGAAAGAGAGATCGCGTATTCTTCCCGATTTTTAAGCCTCTTGAGAAAGACGTCGAAAATCTCGTAGGCCGGGCTCAGGTCTCCTTCCTTGACTTTTTCTCCCAGAACGTCTCCGTAGCGCTTTTTAAAATCGTTGACATCGGATTGCAGGAAAAACATATGGTTGTAATCGAAGGCCTCAAGATAATTCTGGAGAAAATTTTGAGATACGGCGGGATCGATGGGATGATGATCGTATTGGTCTTCTTCCAGGAATTTCGCGACCACTTGTCCGACTAGTGGCGCTCCGGGGCCGGGAGAGAGAACGGCAAAGGCGGGCCTTAAAGCCAGATAAAAACAAGCGCTGAGAACCCCGAAAAACTTTTTTAAAGTCATTCCCTTAATCATAACAAACTCGCGGGAGTTGAAGCGTTATTAGGCTTTGGATTACTGGCCCGCAGTTTGTCCGGTGTCCTTGAGAACTTTCTTTCCAAAAAATACCGCCATGACCGCCCCGGCTTCTCCTGAACCCGCCGGGTGGACCGAGGAAGATTCATTGGAGTCAAGGGTGGAATTAAGCGCGGAATTGTCGAAATTGTTTGACTGAGACTTGGCGGCATTTAAGCGCCTGCTGGCGATGGCCAGTTTTCCCCGGCGAATTTTTTCCTCTTTAAGCTGGTTTTGGGTAAAAAGGGCGTATTGGCGCTGGGCGCGTTTTAAAGCCGCGTTAAGATTCTGTTCCCATTGAGGGTCAAACCACGAGAGTTCTGCCCTTGGCCCGGCTTTTTTGACCAAGACATCGAGGTTCTTTAGATTTTTTCCGAGGACTCGAGCCTGGTGATTGACGAGCCAAGGCAAGGGACGGATTTTTTTTGTCGAGAGATTGTTATGGCTTAGACGGTGAAGCTTTTGGGCGGCGAGAATGGTCTTTCTTAGTTGCTTTCCCGTGCGGTAAAAGAGAGAGTTGACTTCCTTTAATAAGCGTTCTTGAGAACGCGGGTCTTTTGCGGCTTCTTGCCAGCGCCGGCGGTAGAGAGGATCTTGATGGATAAAATTTTGAACTTCCTGGGAACAGGAAAGCCGATTTTCTTGTTTTGAAGATTCTAGTCGCGCTTTTGAATTTCCGAACAAATCATCTTTTAAAATGGGGAAAACCCGGGTTACTTTTGACAGAAGAGGTTTTTGGGGAAACGAACAGGGCGCTTCCCCCGGAGTTAAGGAAGCTTTTAAAGGCGCCGCCAAGGCCAAGAAAGCGATGGTCGCCCCCATTGCGCCAATCTTAAGTTTCATCATGTTATCCTCAGGTTTAAGATGACCCTCTGCTAGAAGGATAGACCCGAAATCGATTTTTGTCAAGGACCAAAATAATAAATTTTTTTAAAGGCAGGGCCTAGGAGAGATAGGCCTTTTGGGCCTTGACGAAAATGAGAAAAGTGTTTATCCTTTCTCCATGAGCCGAAATAAATGGAAAGCTCTCGCTTTGGGCGTGGCGGTTTCTATTGAGTTGGGGGCGTTTTCGTTCGCCGCGTCTC
The DNA here is from genome assembly GCA_021819565.1 of bacterium. Lineage (GTDB taxonomy): Bacteria > Elusimicrobiota > Elusimicrobia > UBA1565 > UBA9628 > JAKAQV01. Next base: position 7,215 of record JAKAQV010000018.1, read on the forward strand.
AGACAAGCGCTTCGTCCGTTAAGCCTGTTCCCGTTGGACCCGCTCAAGGCGACCCGCGCAACGTTCAATTTGCCGAGCTTCAAAAAGAGGTTGATGCCTGCCAGGCCGCTCTTAAAAAAGATTCCCGCGCCGGAATTCCTTTTTGTGGAGATCTCAAAGCTCCAAAAACTATTTCTGATTTCATTTGCCAAAACGGTTTTTATACTTGCACGCCAGCTGCAGAAAAATCGCGCCTTAAGTCCACCCTTGCCGCTTGGATATTGCGCCCGAATAATTCCTTGCTTAAAATTCGGAAAGGGCGGGGAAATCTCGCGGAATTAATGTCTGTCATTACAGATTCCTCGGGGGCCGAAAAATTGGCCCAGGCCTGCCAGTCGGGAGTGGTCCGTGGCTTTAAAGCCAAACCATGCAAGAAATGGGATGGCGGAGACATCGCGGGCTGGGTCTCGGGTCTTGTCAGCGCCTTGGCCGATAACGCCCATTACTTTTACCGGGTCAAGGTTGGCAAAGTGAGCAAGAGTAAAACTCTTAAGTCGATTCAAAAAGATTCTCAAAACGCTTCTCCCTTTGGGGCGGGACCGCGGGCCAATACAAACACGGGGGTGTCGCGTTCTTTTGGAGTCGAACAGCTTTATCAAGACGGAGCGGTCACGGGTTGGGTAGTCACCAATCCCGAGACCGGGGCCGGGCGCTGGATTTCAGTCAAATATTTCACCTCTCGAGATCCACAAACCCATCAATTGATTCAGCAGGTTGGCGTTTTTGACTATACCGAAAATCCATCGGAAATTTACGGACGGAGATACCCGGTGGGCGCGGGGGCTAAAGATGTCGACGCGGATAATCTCGATATCGTTCCCAACCGTTCGCAATTTCATTTGACCATTCAAAATGGGGAAGTGACGGTCTCAGCCGCCGGGAGTTCGCAGCCCGCGATTAAAACGAGTATCCAAAATTTGAAGCAATTGCGCCTGGCTCAAGTTAATAAGGAAGGTTATAATGAGACAATTGGAAATCAAACCTATAAGGTCATAGGTCAAGGCGGCGCAAAGGGGGCCCTCCTTTTCTTTAAGGAAGATAGTAAAGGCCAGGTCAGCGATTTAGACCCTGCGGCGATGGCCCAGGTCAATCAAATGACGGACTCGGGGGTGCAGGATTTGCCCTCAACTCCCTATAACACCGGTTTGGGTTTTTTTGATACGGGGAGTGGCGGCGCCTCCCAGTTTTGGTATATGAAGCGCGTCAACAATGGGGACATGTCTTACTTTCAGCCCGTGGCTTGCCAGGACAGTGTTGCCAAACAAGTGAGCGAAAAGTGCAATTGGCCGCCAGCGCCGGAAAAACCCAAGAGTAACGGCAATCAATCATCAAATAAGGGACAAGGCGGCGACAATTCCGGCACTGTCGTGGCGGCGGGAGATTGCAGCGCCGTTTCCCAGGATCCTAATGCGGTTAGTGTGGGTTCCGTGTCTTTTATTCCCCAGAAAGATTCTCCTGTCATGAACCTTTGCGCCGCTGGAACCCAGATGGCGGTCTCGGGATTAATTAAAAATGTCGCTTTGTCAAATGACGGTCTCACTTTAACTGTCGCCTCTCCCAGCGGCAGCGCCGATAAAACAAAAAATTACGCTTCTATTTATAAGAACCTTCAAATCCCAGTTTCCCTTCAGGTTAAATGCGATCCTAATCCGGGGCCTAATCTTCCCCCATGTCAGCCTACGCTTTATGGTATCCCTGTTAATAAGGAAACGAAATATCTAATTCCCATGGATTCGCTGAAGAAAAAAAGAGCCGGCGGGAATCTTACTCCGGTGGATCGCCTTTCCTTGCTGAGCAAAAAATATGATCTGAGGGTTCGCAATAAGAAGGTTGAATCTTACGGGATGACTTTTAAAGCCAAGAATCAAGACGCGGCAACGGCGTTCTGGGAAGCATACACTCAAAAATTGGGAGCAATCCCTTATAAAGAAAAAATTCAGAAATTTTTAGCCGGGCCTCAATGCGCGCAGGGAAATAATCAGGGAGCCTATATCACGATACGTGGTTTACTGGCTTCGGAGTTAAAAAACGCCGCCTCAACAGAGCCGGTGGTCAGTTGCGGAAGCAGTCACTTGACGGCGGGAGAGCTTTTAAAGGGAAGCGCTCCCGCAACACCCTGAGATTTTGGGCCCAGGGCCTAGAAGGGGCCTAGGCCTTTAGGCCCTGATTATGGAAAAGAAAATCATAGGCGTGGGGTTGTCGGGGATCTTAGCCTTTTCTCCCCTTTTGGGAGGAGCGTCTTCGGCTTTGGCCCAAGAAGCGACTTCTCATAACGCCGATCCTGGGGTGAGCCTCAGCTCTGTTTTTACGGAATTACAAGATGAGTCCATCGTGGCTGGCATGTCGATGGAAATGCGCCAACATGCGATGGATTTTCTCGAACGCTACGGAAAATCGGTGGGCTGCGATCCGCAATCGCGGGATCCGGCGTGCGCGCAGGTGTCTTTGCCGCCCTCGGTGGTGAAAACCCTGGTTCAATCCGCCATCAGCGTTGGCCCTAAGAATGGAAGTTCTCCGAAACAGACCCAGGATGCGGGAATTCAACTGGCCCATCTATTTGACGGCATGACGGGCGCCGCCAAAACGGCCTACGACAAAGACGTCAATACCGAGGAGATTTCATCTGACGGCAATACCCGCACTTTTCGCATCGAGCAGTCGGCCTTGGGGCAAACCTTGGGATACCAGAAGGTGACGGATTTGGGATACCAAAGCTTTCTGGTGACGATGGAAAAAGACGATCCCAAAAATCCCGGCAAGCGTTATGTGGACACGGTTTTTGTGGACATCAAAAAAGGCGCGGCGCATGACAAAAAACTTCTCTATAGCCGCAGTTTCCAGCGGATGCTGGAAAATATGAAGAAGCTTTATTACGATCAATGCTCGCTGGTTCGGCTCATTAATAATGGCTCGAGTTCGCCGCGAATATCCGGTAGCGATTGCCCGAACCCGCAAGGGGTCAAAAGAGAAGGTTTGAGCCGGGCCGATATTCAAAAGCTCTACGAGAAGTATCAAAAAAACAGGGCTGATTTTGCGGCTGCGTCTTTTGAAGACGCCCAGGGACGGAAAATCAGTTTCCTTGAATATCTGGCGAAATTAAAGACCATTTCCGGAAACGGATCTCTTAAAAACCAAGACATTCTCAAAAACATGGATTGGAGAACCTTGGACGCGGCTCGTAGAGCCGTGATGCAGTTTGAGATCGGCAAAAAAAACCGACAAACCCAGAAGGCTCTTTTAGGGCTTTTAGTTCAAGAGGTCAGCCAATTGACCGGAACCCAATTGTCAAACAAGCAATCCGGCGCTTTGGGACTAGCCTCCCATTCCCCCGAGGAACTTCAGAAAACCCTGACAGAGTTTAACGAGGGAAAACTCGCCCAGCACCGAGTTACGGCGTCAGTCAGCGAGCGCTCTGCAAAAATAGTCCCGGCGGCTTTTTTGGCCGCTTCTTCCAACGCGATGATGGCGATGGCATATGCGGCTCAAAGCCGCAAGCGCGCCCAAAGCCCGGGGCTGTCAAGGCAAGAGAAGGACGAGGCTTTGTCTTTAAGCGATCATTGGCTTCAAATCGCCCAAAACAATATCCGCATTCTCCAAATTGAAAATTTGTCCCAGCAGGTCGGTCAGCTTAAGGAAGGCGAATTTCAGACCTATCTGGGCCTGACGGGAGCGGCGGCCAAAGAAGAGGCCGATAGGCTGATGAAGGTCGCCCGCCAGTATGAAGATGAAATGAAAAATCTTTCCCAAAAGGAAGAAAAAGCGGCTCTCCAGAAAGACGCTTCGAGTCTCTATTTCAACCTGGCCAACGCCTCCTTGGCCGAGCTCTATGGAAAAAAATTGAGGGAGAAATTAACAAAGTCGCGGGCCGAGATTGCGGATTTAAGGGCCCTTTATCTCGCCCGTGAGTTCGCCAAGGTCTCTGACCGCTATCAAGCCGGTAATTCTCTTGAAGAGATGAAAGGAACTAAGACCTATCAAGAATTTATCTCCCAACTTCCGCCGGCGGTAAAAAAAGTTTCCGATGATCTCTTTGATTTCGCTTCCAGAGTTAAAGCCGCCGAGGAGTTGCCGGAAGACAGCGCTATTCGAGCCGAAGCGGCGGCATTATTGCGAGACCGCTTTCCCCGGCTTCTGTCGGAACTGGGCCTTAAGAAGGTTTCGGACGTTAAGGAGATAAAAACCCAGTCGCTCAAATTGGCCGTCTTTAATAGCCAGCTTCTGGCCGGACTTCAAAATTTTACGAGCCGCATGCAGGCCTTTACCGAGCTTAACGAGCTTGATGAAATTCTCCGGGAAAACGCGAGTTCCAAACCCTCCCTGGCTCACCCCAAGACCTTCTGGCAAAAGCTTCAGCACTGGTCGACTTTAAGATTTCTTAACACCGGGATGGATAAGGCGGAGCTGGGGCAAAGAGACCGCGCCGCGGGAGTTATTCTCGCCCACAACTGGCTGACCAAGGAAGCCTATCAGAAATTAATGGCCAACGCTCCTCTCAGAGACAAGATTTTGTCCTTGATCAACCACGGAAACTACAGCGCGGCTTTTGAGCAAATCGGGCAACTCGATCCTGATATGGCACGGATAGCGCTTAAAAATTATACCGCCGATCAATTGCGCAAAGATCCCTACGCGGATTTAACCTTCGAGGGTTTCATGACGGAAAATCCGGAAGATAAACTCGGCGCGGTTTCTCAAGGCGTTATTGGAGATCTTTTTTCCCATGTAAAAACCTTGATCTTGGGATATCAATTGGCCTCAGCGGGCGTCGATACGGTTGCTTTTAGCGCTTATTCGACCTTCATTGGCGGCGCCGCGATCGGAGCCGAGAGATTGACCCAGATGGTCATCGAATCCGGTCAAGCCCTGCGCGCGGCCCAGGCGGCCGATAATGTCTCGGCGATAGGAAGGTTGTCTCAAGCCTTGGATTCCCTGGGGCGTGTCGGGACTTGGAGCAAAAAGGTTGTGGGTGGAACGGTGGAATTTTTGGGGAGAACGGCCCACGGCTGGGCGACCGGAACGAAAAACGCATTGGGAATAGAAGAAATTGGCGCCAAGGGCAAGGCCTTGTCGGCGTCCCAGACACTGTTTCAGATTGGCCGAAAAAGCGTCGTCAATTCTCTTAAACTTCAAGGAAAAAACGCGCTGGTTATGGGCGGCGCTTCCGGAGCCATGAGCGCGGCTTCATATGCGTGGAATCCCAAAACCTCGCAATATGAGAGCGCGGGGCAGGCTTTTAAAGAAGGAGCGGTTTACGGCGCGGCTTTTGGCGCCCGCGCTACGCCGCTGATGATGGCCAGCCCTATTCAAGCCCCGGCTTTTGGGGTTTTCGGAAATGGAATCAGTTCTTTTGTCAAAAGCGTCGCGGAGACTCCAGGCCCGCTTAGTTGGACCGTCCAATCGGGCGCGAAACTCATTCCGCGCTATTCAGAATCGGCGGTGGCTGAATCGGGGCCTTTGGGCGCGCTTCAGATGAGCGCCGTAGACGCCGCTCCCGGCATCCTTAAGCCTTTATACCGCGTGGGAATTTGGGCCGGAGGGATGGCGGACGGCATGGCCAAATATTTCCTGACCGGGCTTGCCTCTCAATCCTTGGTCGAGCATGCGGATTATTATTACCATCAAAAAGCGGGAGATTATAAAGATAACCCTCTCACCGGCAGAACCGCTCAAGATCAGAATATCGCCAATTCTTTCCAGGCTGGTCAGGCCGCCAATCAAATCTCTTGGCTCTTTTTGCCGACCAGCGCGATAGGCAAAAGCGGGGAGATAGATGAGAATCAGCAAGAGCAGGCGGGTTTTTCGAATTTGATCGCTCAGGGTAAGGGAAAGGAAATAGAAGCCTTGCCCGATGATTACACCTTGACCTACGAGAAATCGCCGTGGGACCCGGTGGGATTTCTTTCGCCCAAGGCCTGGAAACAGCGCGCTCAATGGGCGTGGAGTTCCTGGGTTAAAAAGCGCCCGGCGACCGGAGTCTTTAAAATCAGTTCCCAATGGCGGGAAGAGGCGGCTAAAAGAAGGCTAGAGAATTTTTCCGACGCGGAGTTGGCTCTTTTGCTTAACGCCGATAAAAAAGACAATAACCAGTTTTTTAAGTTTGAGCGAAACCCTAATGGGGAACTAAGCTTGCGGCAAATTGATGAAAAAACGGTTCTTGCGGGGTCTGCCCTTTCTGAAAGGGAAAATGGCGGCCCTAAAACCTTGTCCCAAGAGGAAATTGCGGCTTTGGCCCAAAACTCGGATCTGCGTTTGTCTGATTCCATCGTAGATGTCGCTAGAAAAATTTTAAGTAAGCGCTTGGTCAAGGATTCTTCGCTGCGCGCGGAAATATTAGCGGCGAAAGATTCCCTGGCCTTAAAATCAAATTCCGGCTCTTTTGAGATTCTCTCGGAACCGGAACTTAAAAAAATGAAACAGATGGCCGCTACCGCCCAGATTAATTCTTCCGCTTATCTTCAGTTCGCGCGCAAGAATTTTTGGAATGCAACTCTTCATCTTGGACGAGATCTCTACACTCCGCAAGACCTTCTCATCGCCGATATCGCTCAATCCGCCGGGAAAGAAAATGGACAGAGCCTCCGCAATTTGTGGGAAGATGCGGGCCGGGAAAAAACCACGGATGTCTTAGCGAAACTGAAGGCATCGGGAGAAGAACCTCAAGCCGCAATGATTGAGCGGGAACTGAAGAGAAGCGACATCCCTTCCGGCGGCGCTTTGGCCGATACGATTGATTTAATCAATGAGAAAATAGCGTCTCTTGAATCAACCCATAAGACCCGCGCTCAAGCCTTAGAATCGGCCAAGGACCGGCTTCTTCAAACCATCAGCGATCCCAAGGCCGACGATTTAATTGACGCTATTCATCGCGCGATGGATGAAAAAATCGCTTCTCTTTCCGCTTCCGGTCATGTCGATACCGCCGAAGCCGTTGGAGAATTGCGCAAGACCTTGGAGTCCGACGCCTACACGCAGCTGGCCGATGAGCAGTTGGCGGAAAATTTCAAGGCCTATCAAAAGGGAAAGATTTCGCAAGCGGAAATGGACCTGTCGGCCAATTTAGTCAAATCCGTCTGGGAACGGGGCGTTTTTGGGCGGCATTTTGGGGAATGGAAGACTCTTCCGGATGGAAGCCGCGTTCTTGAAATCCCCGCAAACCGGCAATTGCGGGACGCTCGCGGAAACCCGATTACGAGTTTTAGAGAGCTTCAGGCGCGCCAGATTTTAGCCACTCTAAAAGCCCTTTCAAACGGGGAAAACCGCGTCTTTAATCTGCTTAAAACCTCGGGCGGAAAAACCCTGCTGAGTTTCGTGATGCTGGACTTCTTGGATCATTACGCCCGCTCGCATGGAAAACTGGGCGCGATGTATTTGACCACCAATCCCGATCTGGCGTCTCAGACCATGGATCAGTATTTGGCCATTTTCGGGGGTCGCAAGCCGCGCTTTAAAATTAAAACCTATTCCGATTTTTGGGCGGAACTGGCCCAAGCCGATAAATTCGGCGGCTCAAATCCTCTCGAACTCTACGATATGGTCTTAGACGAATACGACATGATGGCGATGACGACCGCTTTGTCCTTAGGTTCCTTTAACGGCATCGTCGGCCGCTATCCGGAGCTGGATCCGGTTCAAACTTCTCTTCGCCAGGGAGCCGAAAAATTGCAAGATCTTTTCAAACAATACGGTTCCAATGGGAAGGAACTTGATCCCGCTTCTTTTAAAGAATTGATGAAGGATAATCCAAAATTCCATGAAGATTTCAATGACCTAGTCGCCCTCCAAACCCGGAATTTCCGCAAGGCTCTGGAATACGCGAATTCAAAAGCCTATCGCGCGCAGCTTTCCAATCCCCATTCGCCGCTCTACCGCGATCTTGGAATCAATAGCCTTGCCGAGTTTAAAGCCCGGTATAAAATGGATCCGGAACAAGTTTATTTCGATATGCTCAAAAGCCATCAGCACGCCTTTGGCGGCGGGCTTTTTGACGCATTGGCTAGAAAAGCGGGTTTGGGTTGGGGCGGGGTCATCGGTCGGCAATACGGAACTCCCCAGCATTGGATCGAAAAAATTTACAGCGGAGGGTATCAGGCCCTGTCCAAGAAAAATTTACAAGACCTTTTCGCGACCGATGTCGATAAAAATAAGCAAGAGGTCATTCAATATTTTAACGGCGTTCCCCTGGATAATCTCGACACCGAATACCGCTCCTATTTGGAAGCCCTCTACGGGAAACCGTTGACCTTGGATTTTGACTCCTTGGCCGTCGTTGATTTCGCCAAATTTAATAACAAGGCAAAAGCCGCCGGGACCGTGATGCTGGGCCTTTCCGGAACCCTGGCCCATTCCACCGTTCCGTTCATGAAAGACAAAATGGGTTTTAAAGTTATTGGAGATGAGAGCGCGGGATATCAAGTCGATTATCAAATTTTAAGTCCAGCTGAAAAAGCGCTGTCTCCTCATAATGCCGCGCAAGAGTTTATTCTCAGGGACATGCTTGAGAAAAAACCGAGTCTGTCCATCATTTACGCGGACACCAAATCTGAATATGAGGCGTTTTTAAAGTCCTTGCGGATGAATGAAATTTCGAAAGACCAAATCACGGTCGGAATTACGCCCGACACTAATTTCCAAAAAGAACAGCGTCGTCAGACCGGCGTCGATGAGTATAAGAATCTTGCCGCTCTTAAATCCGGAAAAGCGAAGGTTTTAATCTTGGTCGGCCAAGCTGGCTTTAGAGGTCTTGATTTGCCTTTCGGGGATGCCTATAAAAACGGGAAATTTAGAATGTATGTCAGTAATCCCGAGAATCTGGCGACGGTTAATTTCAAGCAACTCATGGGCCGTATCGACAGCGGGCGCATTCCCAAAGGAGTCAAGGTCAATGTGACCGGAGTCGTTGACGGAAAAATCTTGGAAGATTCGCCGTCTTATCTCAGAGTGGCCTGGGATCAGCTAAGGCAGATTTCGGAAAACCCGCGGCAAGAGGAAGAAAAAATTTGGGATCAAATCAGCAATTTGGTCAGGGAAAACGCGGAAGATTCTAAGGCTGTGGTCACTTATAAAAACGTCAAGCGCCTGACTTTAAACCCCAAAGCCTTGGAGAACCCCGACATCGTCGAGGTTCGGGATTTGTTGAGCCGCTACCGGACTTTGAAAAAACTGTCCCATTTAGTCACTCCGGAAAAAGCGAAAGAGCTTTTGGATCCTAAAAATGTATCGGAAGCCCAAGCCTTCATCAAAAATCCCAAGGTCGCTAATATCTTGATTGGCGATTTGATGAGCAGAATGCAGGATGCCGCGGAACTTAAGGCCATCGAGGCTTCAGGCATCAACCGCCCTCCCATGCCCGGCATTTCTTCCAGAATGCGCGCGGCCTTCAAACGGAAAAAACCGGAACCCGTCGTCCCTTAGTCGTCGTGCCCGCTCTGGAAATTGTAGAATAACCCATCATGACTGAAGTCGAACCCGCGAAGTATTCGCAGACATTAAATCTGCCCAAGACCGATTTCCCGATGCGCGGGGATTTGCCGGTCAAAGAACCCGCTTGGCTCAAATTTTGGGCGGAGAATAATATTTACGAGGAAATCCAAAAACGCGCGGGAGAGTCTTTTGTTTTGCATGACGGACCGCCTTACGCCAACGGATCTATTCACATCGGCCACGCGCTCAACAAAATTTTAAAAGATATCGTCATTAAATCCCGCGCGCTGATGGGCCGCAAGACGCCCTACGTTCCGGGTTGGGATTGTCACGGGCTTCCCATTGAGGCCGCGCTCTTAAAAGAGAAAAAAATGTCTCAGCGCGGCATTAAAGACGTTCCGGCTTTCAGAAAAGACGCGGCGGAGTTTGCCGAGAGATTCATTCAAACCCAAAGAGAGGATTTTAAGCGTCTTGGAGTTTCGGCGGATTGGGAGAATCCCTACCGCACGATGACCAAAGAGTATGAGGCCGAGGTTTTGTCGGTTTTTCAGATCGGAA
>JAKAQV010000170.1 GCA_021819565.1 bacterium
CCGGCGTTACGGGAAAAACCGTTTCAGAACTCGCCGCGCTTCTTTCCAAAGACGATGTCATCATCGACGGCGGAAACAGCTATTACATTGATGATATTCAACGCGCCAAGGAACTAAAAACCAAGGGCATTCACTATGTGGACTGCGGAACCAGCGGCGGCATTTTTGGCCTTGAGCGCGGCTATTGTTTGATGATTGGGGGGGAAAAGTCGGTGGTTCAAAGACTTGATCCAATTTTTAAGACCATCGCGCCGGGCGTTGAATCCGCGCCGCGAACGCCGGGAAAAACCGGAGAGCCCAGCACGGCCGAAAATGGATACCTCCACTGCGGCCCCAACGGCGCCGGGCATTTCGTGAAAATGGTGCATAATGGAATCGAATACGGGCTGATGGCCGCTTATGCCGAAGGCTTGAACATTCTCAAAAACGCAAACTCGGGCCTTCTCAAGCATGACAATGACGCCGAGACCGCTCCCATGCGCAATCCCGAGGCGTATCAATATCAAATCGACACCGGAGAGGTTGCCGAGGTTTGGCGAAGGGGAAGCGTCGTCGCTTCCTGGCTTTTGGATTTGACCGCGAAAGCTCTCGCCTCCGATTCGGAACTCTCTGAATTTACCGGGCGAGTGTCGGACTCCGGCGAAGGCCGTTGGACGGCTTTGGCGGCTATTGACGAAGGGGTTCCGGCTCCGGTCATCAACGCGGCTTTGTTCGCGCGTTTTGAGTCGCAGGGAAAATCCAATTACGCCAATCGCGTTCTTTCCGCCATGCGAAAGGAATTCGGCGGTCACGCGGAAAAGAAAGAAAAGGGGGCCTAAAATATGAGCGTTCAAAAAACCACTCCAAATCCCTCTGACGCCTTGGTCATTTTCGGCGCGACGGGAGACCTCGCGCATAAAAAAATATTTCCGTCTCTTTACGCAATGGTCAAGCGCGGCGCCTTAAACGTCCCCATCATCGGCGTAGCTTTCTCAAACTGGACGCTGGAAAACCTTAAAGATCGCGTCAAGGACAGCATCCAAAAAATGGGAGAGTTCGACCAGGAAACCTTAAACAAACTTCTCTCTCTTTTTCGCTATGTGGATGGAGAGTATCAACATCCCGAGACTTTTAAGGCCTTAAAAGAGGCCCTCGGAAATTCGACCTGCCCGGCGCATTATCTCGCCATTCCGCCTTCTCTTTTCGCGACTGTCATTAAAAGCCTCGGCGAATCGGGCTTGGCCAAGTGCGCGCGGGTGATCGTCGAAAAGCCGTTTGGACGGGATCTGGCCTCAGCTCAAGAGCTTAACCGAGCCGCGCAGGCGGTGTTTCCGGAATCTTCCATTTTCCGCATCGATCATTTTCTCGGCAAGGAAGAAATCGAAAACATCCTCTATTTTCGCTTCGCCAATTCCTTTCTCGAACCGCTTTGGAACCACCATTATATCTCTTCCATTCAGATCACCCATTGCGAGAGTTTTGGCGTGGAAGGCCGCGGCAAATTCTATGACAGCGTCGGATGCTTAAAAGACGTGATCCAAAACCACCTTTTTCAGATCGTTTCTCTTTTGGCCATGGAACCCCCGGCGACTCCCGAGGTCGAATCTTACCGCAGCGAAAAGGCGAAAGTCTTTCAAGCCATGCGCCCGCTTAAGGCCGATGACTTGGTGCGCGGGCAATTTATCGGATATCAAAACGAGCCCGGCGTCGCCAAAAATTCCGACACCGAAACCTATTGCGCTCTGCGCCTTTTCATTGATTCCTGGAGATGGTCGGGGGTGCCGTGGTATCTTCGCTCCGGAAAAAATCTCCCGGTCAACGCCGCGGAAATTTTCGTTAAATTTAAATCTCCGCCGCAAAAATTATTCGCGGATTCCGATTCTCAATCCAACTCTCTGCGCTTTCGCCTGGCGCCCTATTCGGTCATAGCGCTTGCCGCGCGCGTCAAGCGCCCCGGCGAAAAATTTATCGGAGACCAAAAAGAGCTTTTTCTTCTCGACGCCCAGCCCGAAAAGCAAGCTCCATATGAACGACTGCTGGGCGACGCCTTGGCCGGAAACAGCGCGCTTTTTACCCGTCAGGATGCCGTTGAAGCCGCCTGGGCGACCCTTGACGATGTTTTAACCGATCATCACCCCGCTCATCCTTATAAACCGGGGACATGGGGTCCGGAAGAGGCCAATGCCTTAATCGCCCTTCATGGCGGCTGGCACGACCCAACCCCGCGTCGCGATCCCGCGAATTTAAAAGTCAAAGCGTAAAAAATCCGCCTAGAATCAAATGTATGAATAAAATCCCTCCGCCTTTAGCGATCGCCTTCGACATCGATGAAACCCTCATCACGACGGGCGGCGCCGGGGCGAAAGCGTGGCGGAAAAGTTTTAAGGCCCTTTGGAATATGGACGTCGATATCTCGCAATTTACGGAAGTCGGAATGACCGATCCGGTGGTCGCGAAAACGACTTTTGAAGGGGTTTTAAAGAGAGCGCCCGCGCCGCAAGAACTCGCCGCCCTCCTGCACTCTTATTTGGAATTTCTGCCCAAAGAAGTATTGGAATCGCCCGGCTACCGCGTATTGCCTGGAGTTGAAGAGCTTTTGCCGCGCCTCATCAAAGCCAAAATCATGCTCGGCATCACCTCCGGAACTCTTGAAGCGGCGGCGCATATTAAACTGTCCCGCGCGAAACTCAATCATTATTTTTCTTTTGGCGGCTTTGGATCGGACTCAGATGACCGAGGAGAACTGACACGCGCAGCTATTCAACGAGCCGAAGTCATCCGCGGACAAGCGATGAATCATGCCGATGTTTTTGTCATTGGAGACACGCCCAAAGACATCAGTGCGGCTCACGCGGCTAAAGCCATCGGTATTGGGGTCGCGACGGGCAAATATAGCGTGGAAGAGCTTGAAAAATCCGGCGCCGATTATGTTTTAAAAAATTTTCTCGATCCTTTCCCAGGAGTCGCGCAATGAACAAAAGAATGTCGAACAATTTAAAAACCATTTTGGCTATCGACGTCGGAGGAACCCATGTCAAGATTCTGGCCTCGGGGCAAAAAACTCCGCGCAATATCCTCTCCGGAAAAACGATGTCGGCTGCCAAAATGGTCGCCGCCGTGAAAAACGCGGCGAAAGATTGGAAATATGACGCTGTCTCAATCGGATACCCCGGTCCCGTGATCGGCGGACGCCCGTTTCACGAGCCGTTTAATCTTGGAAAAGGCTGGGTGGGATTTGATTTTAAAAAAGCCTTTGGGCGCCCGGTCAAAATCGTCAACGACGCGGCTATGCAAGCCTTGGGAAGTTATGAGGGGGGGCGCACGCTTTTTTTAGGTCTTGGAACGGGCCTGGGATCGACCCTGATTATCGACGGCGTTTTAGAACCGATGGAAATCGCTCATCTTCCCTACAAACACGGAAAAACCTACGAAGACTATCTCGGCATTCGAGGGCTCAAAAAACTGGGCAAAAAGAAATGGCGGAAAAACGTTTTTGAAGTGGTCGAGAAACTCAAAAACGCCCTTGAAGTGGACTCCGTCGTCTTAGGCGGCGGCAACG
>JAKAQV010000171.1 GCA_021819565.1 bacterium
AATTTTATGCTCAAGACAAAAAGAAATGAGTTCAACCCACTCTTCAAAAGAGGCTCCGACAGAGGCGGGATTTCCGGGCCGCACGGTAAAAATAAGCTCCGGTTTTTGATGGCCTAAACGAGAGGCGGCTTCTTTGAGGCGTTTGACGTTTAAGCGCATATTATCGGCGCTACAAAGCGGCCAAACCATGCAGCGAGATTTTAAATATTTCTCGCCCCAAACTCCCACAATATCGTAAGCCGGAAGATTGGAGGCATAGATTAAATCTCGCCTTTCACCAAATCCGCAAGCCAAAAGCAAAAGGGCGCTCGTGGTCTTAATTCCGGCAATCGGAAACGCTTCTAAATGAGGGTTCTTTTTCATCTCCACTCCGGAATGAAGAAGAACCATCGTTTCGGCGAAATCAAATAAATTCTTGTCCTCGGCGTAGGTGTGATAATCATATACCGGGTCTTTCGCGAAACGAGACTGAAGCTCAAGTATTTCCTCTGAAGGAATTCCATCCGGATTTCCCAAGGAAAGGTTGAGCGGCTCCAGCCCCGAATTCTCGCGGTATTGTCTTAACAGGATATAAATCAATTGAAAAAGGTTAATTTCTGAGTTGGGGATTCGGCGCGCCATAAAATGATGCTAGCAAGTTTTAAACCCCCAACCCCAAATTGATAGAATCAAAACGGAAAACTTATGATGACCCGCGCGATGCTGATGATTTCCCACCCTGATATGGCACTGGAAAAAATTGGGCGCGATACAGTTTTAGAGAGGCAAATTAAAGCCGCCGCCGAAGCTGGCATTGAAGAAATATGGCTGGGCGGACACCAGCCCGCAAATTTCCCCTCAAAACCGCTTCCCTCCGCCTTGACTCTTTATTGGATTTCTTCTGATCACGTCTCTCAAAAACCCTGTTTGACCCCTTATCTTGCCTTATCCGATCAGCATTTAATCGACTCTGCGGCTTTAGAGGAAGTGGTCAATGGTTCTTATGACGAACCCACCTCTTTTACCGATGAACAAGGGCGCATGGTGGTCCAGGTCATGACTCCTCCTCAGGGGGAATTCCGCGCGCCTCTAATCAAGCCTCTGGCCAAAGGCAGCTGTATTCTCTTGGAAAGACCGTTTGTAAGTAAAGGAATTATCCAATGGGCGCAAAGGCATCCTTTAAAGATATCCGATTCTTCCCCGGTGATATTTGGAAAAATTATCGGTTTTTTCCGTTCAAGGTCCTAGACGCCGCCTAGGACTTTAGCCCCTACCCTCCGATTGGGAATATCTTTATACTAAAGATATGAACGAATTGATTGACGCCCCGCTCATACACCTCTCGAGCGATTTTATCAGGGCTAAGGAATATCTTGAGGCCATTATTTCTTCAAGCCCGGATGCCATCTGCACGACCGACATGTCGGGAAAATTTATCTATTTTAGCCCCGGCGCCGAAGAAATGATCGGTTTTAAAGCCGGGGAGATGGGAAACCGCTACGCCCGCGAGATTTATCAAGGAGGAATTCTTGAAGCCAAAAAAATCATGCGGCTTTTAACCGAGAACGGCAAGATCAAAAATCATCAAACGATTTTAAAAGGGAAAAACGGGCGCATCATTTACGCCAGCCTAGCAGCCTCAATGCTTAGAGACAGGCGCGGAGATATTATCGGCACTCTTGGCATCTTTAAAGACATCAGTGACCGCGTTCGACTCGAAAGAAAACTTGAAGATTTATCCCGCACCGACAACTTGACCGGCCTTTTTAATCGCCGCCATTTTGATCAGTCCCTCAAACAAGAATGGGCCCGAGCCCGAAGGCAAAATTATCCGCTCTCCCTTGTTTTAATGGACTTAAACGAATTTAAATTGATCAATGACTCCAAGGGGCATAAGGCCGGAGACCGGTTTCTTAAATCTTTTTCCGCGATTTTACGCGACTCTCTGAGGCGAGAAGAAGACATGGTTTTTCGCTACGGTGGAGACGAATTTACGGCCATACTTCCGGGCCTCACTCACGAAAAAGCGGCGGCAGTGATGAGCAGAATTTGGACTCGCGCCAAAAAATCCCAGATTAGTTTTAGCTACGGAATTGCCGGAACCCCGCCTATCCACCATATCGCCAGGCTCATCCGCGCCGCCGATACCGCGATGTATCGGATGAAAAAATCCCTGCGATAAAGTCCAGTAGGCGTATCCCGACGTGCGCATTGGAACACCCGCTGTCACACCGCCCCCTTAATGAATCACTCCGATTTTTCGAATCTGAGTCGAAGAGCCTAGAGGTCCTTTCACTTGAATGCGGGCAATATAGCCTCCCATAGCGACATAACGCCCCGAGGAAGCCTTCCCATCCCACATCGCGCAGTTTTGGCCGGCCACCGCGCCTTGCTGGCCGGAAGAATAACTGAGAGTCCTGACGACATAACCCAACAAGTCATAGAGAGTGATGGTGACATCGGAGTCCGCGCCTAGGATATAGGAAATACAGGTCTGTTCTCCTTTGTCAGTATTAAAAGGATTGGGATAATTGCTCACCCCGGCAATGGGAGTCGTAATCGCGCTGGTTTGAACGCTGGTCGATAAAGCCGAGAAAGGCGAAAACACTCCCGAGCCGGAGAAGGAGCGAATCTGGTAGGTAAAGAAATCTCCCGTGGGGCGCGGGGTTTCACCCGGATACTCGGGATCGCCGACAAAATAGGTGGGAACGCGAGCCGAGATGAAATTAATCGTTCTCCAAACGACATTGGCCGCCAAATCAGTGGGAGCCCCGCCGCGCTCTTGAATTTCATATCCCAAGACTCCGGAATCAGGATCGGTGGAAGGAGTCCAGTTAATCGGATAGCTAGTCTGACTGGTCTCCGAAACCTGCACGTTGGTCGGTGGCGCAGGAATAGAGGGATCGGGTCTAAAGACCTGAACCGCCCGAGGCTGAGATATGACTCCCGCGGAAGTCACATATCGGGCAAAGAGAATCGCGGCGCCGTCAGAAACCGGCTCTCCGGATAGATGAAGAATGGGAGAACTGCCTTCAAGACCGCGCCCGGTTCCGGGGGCGGGGTCTCCGGCTTGGCTGATGACGTTAATCCGATTGCTGCCCGCATTTTCTCCTCTTAAAATCTCGCTGCCGACATAGAGAAGCCCGGGCAGTTGAAGGGAAGAAGCGTCATCAACGGTAAAGCTGGTGGTATTAGGGGTCATCGCGCTGGTTAAATGCGTGATATGAGGGGAAGACAAGGTCAGGTTCTGAACAATTCCGGAAGTAAGAGTTCCACTCACGACAGTCGTCGAAACGCTGGTGACCGTAAGAGAGGACCAAACGACGCTATAGCCCGTTGGATTACTGTAATAGGGCCCGACCGCGACTTGATAACTTCCAGGAATAGAAATATTGGGGAGCGCCACGGGAAGTTGATTGGTGCGCCCGGTCCAGGCTGAAGGCACAAAACCTTGGTCGGGAACCGGGACCGCCGCCGCGCTATTTCCCTGCTCGGCGATATTATTTCCCAACAGGATTTGAATGCCTCCAAATCCGTTCGGGAAAAGATC
>JAKAQV010000019.1 GCA_021819565.1 bacterium
TCCGATCTATCAGGCCATCGAAGATTTCAACAACGGAAAGTTCGGATTTTTAGCCGATTAACCCGAGGGACCCAGGTCCCGTAGGCCTTTTGGTCCTTGACGCTTTGCGCTTTCGGGGCTACACTCCTTTATATGCGCAACAAAACCCTTTTCGCTTTGTTCGGAATTTGGGCGGCTTTAAGCGTTCCGGTGAGCCTTCACGCGACCTGCTGGAAATATCACGTCGACCGCATTTTTCCTTGCGCGGTTTCCATTGTGCCAGCTCCGGTCAAGAACGCAGACGCGAATAATTGCCCCGCCAAAAACGATTTGGATCCCCATTTTCACCAATACACCTGCGATTATATCGGCGTGGGCGGCATTCACTATGCCTTAATGGAAGGCGACGATACCGAGAAAAGCCCGCCCGTCTCTCAAAACCTGCGCGATTTTAACAAAGCCACGCTTTTCAGTCAGCAAAAATTTCCCGATCAGCAAGACGTGATTGATATGAGTGAGCGGGCTTACGAGGATTATCTTGACGCTCTTTCCAGTTTTTTAAAGCGCACCGACCCGCGAGAGGTTCGCAAGGACTACCCTGTAAAGATTCAACTCGCCATGGCATCTCGAGATATCAGCTATTCATATGTCCAATTTAAGCTCCCCCATGTCTTGCGCCCGTTTCTTGGGAGAAAAATCGTCGCCAAGTATTTCTCCAACGCAAAGATGGGGACCCGGCAAAATACCTGGCATTGGAAGCCTTATCTGGCGCCGATATTAAAGCGCACGGCCGAACTAAAAAAGATAAAAACCCAGGCGACACAGGCTTATTTGCGGCAGAAAAGAGCGGAAATCGTCAAGGAATTGGGAACAAAATACGGCGCGAATTTTTTGGCCAACTATCAGGCATCTGAAGCCGCCGTTGACGCGAGATATCCCAACAAAAAAATCGCGAAACCATTGACCTTTAAAAAACCCGTTCATCCCATCGTCAAAGCGCCCCCGTCTCCGGCCTTTTTGCCGGATAATCTCAAAGAAATCTCCCAGCGCAATTATTTCCGCCGAGACTCCTCTCCAGACGCCCAGGACCAGACTGGAAAAATTTTTAACTTTGGAGATTTGCGTCTCGGCCTTAAGCGCGTCTCCGAGGAAGCCACGGTCGCGATTTGGCACGCTCTCGGCATGACTCAAACAGTTGGCAATCCCGAACAGAAGGTTCCATTGGTTTTTGAGCAATATAACGGCACTTGCGGAATCGCGGCCCTAACTCAATATATGCAGGCCCACGGACAAAAAGTCACGGTTCAAGAGCTCTCCAAAATTTCTCAGGACAAAGGCATTTCCGATTTTAGCGGAGATGATCCGGGCACTTGGGGTGGAACTTACTCCGGAGCGGAAGGTCGCGCCGCACAGCTTTACGGCTACCATTCGGATGATTCCTTTTGGATGACTTTCGAGCCCGAGACTATCAATAAATCCGATCCTAACTATGATGGATACATTCAACGCTATCAAAGAGAAGATCAAAAACGGCTTGATGAGGCGATACGCCGTCATCAAGGCGCGATTGTCAGCGTCGCGGCCAAAGTCCTCTGGGGCCCTTCCATGGTCCGTGGACCCGCGGCAACGGACCATTACGTCTATGTCACGGGAGAGGAGATAAACGCATCCACCCACAAGATTTTAGGTTATTACATCAACGACAGCGGCATGGGGGAAGGCGGGCGATTTGTCGATACAAAGACTTTCTTGCGCGCCTGGATTTATGGCGGCGATGAAATCGCGACTATCGCCCCGATTCCGGGCCTAGCCCAGCGCTAGTGACTGAGATTTGCGCGCCGCGCGTTAAAGACGGCAAGCCCTGTGGGCGGAGGCGAGAGCAATTTCGCCGTCTGAAGGGCGAACAGAAAAAGACAAACGGCGAAAACCCTTTTGAACAGAAATAATCTTTATCTTTTTTCTCTGAAGTTCAGAGACAATTCTCTCTTTGATTTCCGGACTTAGATGCGCGAAAGGGCCGATCGCCGAAATAAGAGCCTGATTGTCTTTTTTTTCAAAGGCCAAGGCCGTGACGGGAGCCTTGTTTTCTTCTTTGGGATGCGCAACGATCAGAGTTCCTAAATCCATATGAAACGCCGAGCGAAGCTGAATGGGAATTCCGTATTTTTTCGCGATTTCCAATGAACGAAACTGCATGACTTGAGATCCAAATCGCGAGAGCTCAATCATATCCAATAGAGAAATCGTTTTAAGAATTCGCGCCTTGGCGACCATTCTGGGATCGGCGGTATAAATTCCGCGGACATCGCTAAAAATCACGCACTCTTTGGCCTTAAGTCTTGAAGCTAAATCAATCGCCGTTAAATCCGACCCTCCGCGCCCCAAACTAAGAACGTCTTTTTCCGCATTGATGCCTTGAAACCCGGCGACGACGACGATTTTTCCATTTTTGAGCTCTCTTAAAATCCGACTTGGATTAAGTCTTGAGATATCGGCGCTTCCGTAAGACCCCGAAGCCTCAATGCCGGCCTGAGCGGCGCTCAGAGAAACAGCCTCGGCTCCTTGATCAAGGCAAGACATCGCGAACAAAGACACGCCGACAATTTCTCCGGTCGTAATCAATTGATCTTTTTCTCTTGGGGACGGGCTTTTTGAGACGCGGGAAGAAAGGGTTAACAACTCATCGGTCATTTCACCGGGAGCGGAGACGACCACCACGACCGCCTTCCCGCGCTTTTTTTCGGCAATGGCCCGGGCCGCGGCGCGTTGAATTTTTTCCGGATCGGCGACGGATGTGCCGCCGAATTTCATCACGGTGATATTCATACCGCTAAAAGGCCTTCCGTCTTCCGGTTAAAAACTCCCGCGACCGCATGGGCGCATTCTTTCACTGAAACCGGTTTTTCCGTCAAGACTTCGAGATTGGAAAGGGTCTCCGGTTCAAGTTTGCAGGGATAAATAGCCGAAAAGGCCTTTAAATCGCAACATACATTGACTGAAAAGCCGTGATAAGAAATCCCTTGCTTGACCGCAACCCCAATTGAGGCCACTTTTTTATTTTGGCACCACACTCCGGTCAGCCCCTTGATTGTCTCCGCTTTAAGGCCGAAAGACCCGAGAGACTCAATAATTACGTCTTCCAAAAAGCGCAAATAGTCCCGCACCTTAAGATTGCGTGAGCCCAAGTCTATAATTGGATACCCCACCAATTGCCCGGGCCCGTGATAGGTCCAGTCTCCGCCGCGCTCGACTAAATAGGCCGGATGGGGAAGATTGGGCGGCCTGGGAGTTTGAGACGATATCCCGCGCGTATAAACCGGAGGATGTTCCAAGAGAAGAAGCGTGTCAGGAATGAGGCCTTTTTTTCTTTGATGGACCAAGTCCCGCTGAAGGTCTAAAGCCTTTGCGTAATCCAAAAGTCCGAGAAAGCGGACTTCAAGGGCTGGAGAAAATAAATCCACCGAATTAGGCGGTTTTAGCCAAAATGTGAATGGCTTCGCCTAAGGCCGCTTCGGCGGCTTCCTGAAAAGCCTCGGACAAGGTCGGATGAGGATGAATAGTACCCGCGACGTCTTCAATCGTCGCTCCCATCTTGATCGCCAAGGAGGCTTCTCCGATCAGATCCGAGGCATGGGGACCGACAAAACCCGCGCCTAAAATCCGGTGATCGGTTTTATCCGCGATCACCTTCACAAACCCCTCCGCTTGGCGAACGGCCTGCGCCCTTCCGGAAGCGGTAAAGGGAAATCTCCCGACCAAAATCTGGGTGTTTTTAGCCTTGAGCTCGGCTTCGGTTTCTCCGACATAGGATATTTCAGGATCGGTAAAAACGGCCCAAGGCACCGCGCCCCGGGATTCGGAGGAAAATCCGCCAATATTGATAGCCGCTAAAATCGCCTCGCGGGACGCCTTATGCGCCAAATACGGAGCCCCGACGACATCCCCCGCCGCGTAAATATGGGGAACATTGGTTCTAAAACGCTCATCAACCCGAATATGTCCTTTCGCGTCGGTCTCAACCCCGCAGGCCTCAAGACCCAAATTTTTTGTCACCGGCGCGCGCCCCACCGTCACCAAAACTTTTTCGGCCTCGACAGTCTTGACTCCTTGGGAAGTTTCAATCTCGATCTGAAGAGTTTCTCCTAAATCTTTATAAGCTTTCGCCTTGGATTGGAGAAAGACCTCGATTCCCAGTTTTTGAAGCTTGCGGGAAACCGGAGTCGCAAAATCAGGGTCAATGCCGGGCAGAATTTGAGGCAGAAACTCAACGACTGTCACTTTTGTGCCCAATTTAGCGAAAACAGTTCCGAGTTCAAGCCCGATAACGCCGGCGCCGATAACTAAAAGGCTTTTGGGCGCGACCGTCAAATCCAAAGCTTCTTTGGAGCTGATGATTTTATTTCCATCAAAAGGGAAATTGGGAAGAGAAATCGGACGCGTTCCGGTCGTAATCAAGGCATGCTGAAAATGAACCTCTTCTTCTCCGGAAGCGGTTTTGACCTTGGCCGAATGTTCTCCGGTGAAAACCGCTTCTCCGGTCATCAAGGTCGAACCCCGGCCTTTCGTCAAGGCGGCAACCCCGCGATTAAGCCCCCCCACCAATTGGGATTTCCAGGCTTGAACCTTGCCCCAATCCAGGGAAATGTCTCCGGCATTGAGCCCGGCGGAGGCGGAATTTTTCGCTTCATAAAATTGGCTGGCGGAATAAATTAGGGCTTTTGAGGGAATACAACCATAATTTAAGCACTCACCACCTAGATTCTTATCTTTGTCGACTAAAAGGACTTTTTTGCCTAGTTGTCCCAGCTTAATGGCCCCCACATAACCGCCGGGACCGGCTCCTATGACCAAAACTTCCGTTTCAATAGGCATGGGCCATCTCCTTAGATTAAGGTGCGCGGATTTTCCAGGTGTTTGACGAAGGTGTTCATAAACATCGCCGCCTGCGCGCCATCGGTAATCCGGTGATCGAAGGAAAGAATGAAATTCCCCATCTTTCTAATTTCGACCTTACCCTCCCGAACCATGGGGCGATCTTGAATTTTCATGACTCCCAAAATCGCGACCTCCGGGAAATTGATGATCGGCGTCGCGAAAAGTCCGCCCAAGGGGCCGATATTGGTGATTGTAAAAGTGCCTCCCTGCATTTCAGAAATATCTAAACGATTGGAGCGCGCTTTCTCGGCTAAACGCTCGATTTCCGCCGCCAAGCCCCAGACATCCATATTGCCCGCGCCTTTGACGACCGGAACCACAAGCCCCTGATCGGCGGAGACGGCGATGCCGATATTATAGGAACGCTTCTCAATGATCACGCCTTCGGTTTCATTGAGGGTCGCGTTAAACATCGGGAATTCCGGAAAGGTTTTCACCAGGGCTTTTATAATAAACGGAAGATAGGTCAGCTTAATTGTTCGCTGTTCGGCTTCTTTTTTCATGTCTTCCCGCAATTGAACCAAGGCGGTCAAGTCCGCCTCTTCCATATGGGCTACATGGGGGATTTTTTTCCAACTTTCCGACATTTTATCGGCGATCTTCCTGCGAATTCCGGTAAAGGGAATCTTAATATCGGCAGAAGCCGCCGCTGCGGGAGCGGGTTTGGAGGCTTGGCCGGAAAAACCGCGGACATCCACCTCGGTAACGCGCCCGCCAGGACCTGTTCCTTTAACCGCCGCGATATCAACGCCTAGATCTTTCGCCAATTTTCGAACCGCCGGCGTCGCGCTCACCGCGGCTTCCGCGGGCTTGTCCGCCACCGCCACCGAGGTTTTGACCGCCGTAGATGCTGAAGCCGCGACGGAATGAGATTGAACCCCTCCGGATGCATTTCCATCCAACTCAAAAATCACAAGAGGCGCATGAACCTGGACTTTTTCCCCGGGCTTTGCCATCAGTTTCGCGATTTTTCCGGTTTTGGGGCTCGGAATTTCGACTTCGGCTTTGTCGGTCAAAACATTGCACAAAGGCTCATTTTCCTTGACCGATTGCCCTTCTTGGACATGCCATTTGACCACTTCGCCCTCGGTCAAGCCTTCGCCGATATCCGGCAGTTTAAATTCATAGTTCATAGTCTTCCTCCGTTAGAAAAATCTCTGACCCTTCATTCTATCAATTGTCGAAGCTCTCCTCAAAATCAGCGATTCACCGCCTGCATGGCTTGTTCCGCATAGCGCGGTCCGGCGATCGAGCCTTTGGGGATTAATTGATTGATTTCTTTAAGCTCCTCAGCGGTCAAAGAAATTTTAAGCGCCCCTATGTTTTCCTCCAAACGGGCAAGGCTGCGAACCCCGAAAATGGGGATAATGTCTTTTCCTTGCGCCAGAACCCAGGCTAAGGCGATTTGGGCCGGGCTCGCCTTTTTCTTTTGCGCCAAGGTTTCTATATGCTTAACCAAATTCAGATTCTTATAGAAGTTTTCCCCTTGAAATCGCGGGTGCGCCCGGCGATAATCGTCTTGCGGGAAATCCTCCGGAGATTTAAAGCGCCCGGTCAAGAAACCGCGCCCGAGAGGGCTGTAAGCGACAAAGCCAATCCCCAATTCTCGAACGGTTTCCAAAATTTCCCCCTCCGGGTCTCGAGTCCATAGCGAATATTCGGATTGAAGAGCTGAAATGGGGTGAACGCGATGGGCGCGCCGAATGGTTTTAGCCGCGGCCTCGGACAAACCCAAATACCGAACCTTTCCGGCCTTGACGAGATCCGCCATCGCTCCGACGGTCTCTTCAATAGGAACCGCGGGATCTACGCGGTGTTGATAGTAAAGATCGATAAAGTCCACTCCAAGACGCTTAAGGGAATTGTCGCAACACTGGCGAACGTATTCCGGTTTCCCATTAACCCCTAAGAATTTTCCATCCGCGCTTCTTTGATTTCCGAATTTGGTGGCCAACACCACGCGCTGGCGCCGATCCTTGATCGCCTTTCCGACCAAAATTTCATTTTTAAACGGACCGTACATATCAGCGGTGTCGATAAAGTTCATTCCCAAATCAATCGATTTTTGAATGACTTGAATCGATTCCTTATCGTCGGCGGGACCGTAAAAATCAGACATCCCCATGCAGCCTAACCCCATTTCCGAGACCTTAAGCCCTTGTTTTCCTAAACTCACTTGTTTCATAGACCCTCCTTGATTCATTCTCTATGATAAAATAATTCATGGCAACTCTCCCACACTATTCTTTTTCATGGAATTACTATCTCTTCGCAAGCCTCATCGGGGCCGGCGTCGGCTTTTTATCCGGGCTCTTCGGCAAGGGCGGGAGCGCGATCACAACCCCTCTTTTGCGCGTTCTTTTAAACACTCCGCGCTTTTTCGCCCTCGCTTCTCCCCTTCCGGCGACTCTGCCCACCACTCTTTCCGCTTCCTGGGCCTATCAAGGCAACGATCTCGTTGACTGGCATGCGGTATCCATCACTTGCTTGTGGGGAATTCCGGCGACGACGATAGGGTCTCTCGCCAGCAGTTGGGTTGGAGGACACCCCTTGATGATACTCACGGCGCTTTTCATCAGCTATCTTGGAATCATGCTGTTGTGGAAAGGAGAGAGAGAAAAAACGGCGGGAATCGACCGCACTGACGAGTCTCACCGAAAAAAATTGGCGATCATCGCTATAGGAGTCGGTTTTCTCTCGGGACTTTTAGCCAATGCCGGAGGAGTCCTCTACGGCCCGCTTTTTATCAGCTGGATTGATATGCCGACTAAAAAAGCCTTGGCGACATCCTTGATTGTCTCTTGTTTTCTCGCGATTCCCGGAACCATCGCCCATTGGTATTTGGGACATATTGATTGGACGCTGGTCGCGGCTCTTTCTATCGCCACGATTCCGATGTCTTATCTCGGGGCAAAAGCGGCCCTAAAAATGCGTAGCTCTTTCTTACTCAAGCTCTACGGAAGCGCCTTAACCCTTTTTGGACTCTACGACTTGATTCATACTCTTGGCCATTAACCGCTCAAAGCCCGCGTAAGGAACCAAGGCCTTGGGCAAAAGGACGGAGCCGTCTTTTTGCTGGAAGTTTTCAAGGATGGCGGCAAAAAGCCTCCCAATGGCGACGCCGCTGCCGTTAAGGGTATGGACCAATTCCGGCGGATTTTTGGGCGCGCGGCGAAAGCGCGCGTTCATCCGGCGAGCTTGGAAATCCCCGCAATCGGAACAAGAAGAGATTTCCCGATATTTCTGTTCGGAAGGCATCCACACCTCGAGATCATAGGTTTTTCGTGAGGCAAAACCGAGATCTCCAGTGCAGAGTTCGATAATTCGATAGGGAATCTCAAGAGTCGCTAAGACCTTTTCCGCGTCCTTGGTCAAAGACTCCAAAGCCTCTAAAGAATCTTCAGGTTTGGATATCCAGACAAGCTCCACCTTGTCGAATTGGTGATTGCGGATAAGCCCGCGCACATCTTTTCCGTAAGAGCCCGCTTCTTGTCTAAAACAAGGCGTATAGGCCGTCATTTTGATCGGCAAATTTTCCGCGGGCACAATTTCATCGCGCACGAGATTGGTCAGCGGCACTTCCGCCGTCGGAATCAAATACATGTCTCCGGCGGTTTGAGAGTTTTCTTGTCCCGGGGATTCCAAATGATAAAGGTCTTCCTTGAATTTGGGAAGCTGTCCTGTTCCTTCCAAAATTTCGGGCTTGACCAAATAAGGCGGCCGGATTTCCTCATACCCCGCCTTAGAATGCAAATCCAGGGTAAAACTGACCAAGGCTCCCATCAGTCTTGACCCTAGGCCGCGCCATAAGGCAAAACGTGATCCGGAGAGTTTGGCCGCCGCGGCAAAATCCAAAATTCCCAGATTTTCTCCGATGGTTTGATGATCCAAGGGCTTAAAATCAAAAGAAACGGGCTTTTGACCGAAACGAACGGGGCGATTATCCTCTTCGTTTTTGCCGCGGGGAACGCTTTCGTGCGGCAAATTCGGCAGGCTCAACAGCGTTTCTTTAAGAGGAGAAATCAAAACCTCCAAGGATTTTTCTTTTTCCTCCATGGCCGATTTTAAACGCCCCACTTCCTCAAGCAATTTTTGCGCTTCATCAACCGCTCCGGAGGCTTTTGCCTTGCCGACGGATTGAGATAAAGCGTTTCGTTTCGCGCGCAAGGCTTCCACTTCCTGTAAAAGCGCCCGGTGCTCTGAATCCATCTTAATGGCCGTTTCCAAACTCGCTTTATAGCGTTCATTGCGAGAACATAGGGAATCTAAAACTTTTTCGGGACTTTTTCTTAAAAGCGCAGAATCAATCATTATTTCTTCTCCAACAAAGAGACATCCTCGGCAACATTTAAAACCGTTTGAGTCGTTTTAAGCGCCGAATTTTCCCCTTGTCTCGGTTCAATCATCACTTCCATTTTAATTTTTTCAGGCTTCCAGCCTTCCAGGGACAATCGCTTAAAATAATCCTTGACCGGATCGGTTACGTCAAAGACGACCGGAAGATTTTGCCCTGATTTTAGGATCGGCACCCGCCTTTCATCCACCGCGAAGGGAATGGTCCACCCCTCTTCTCTCTTGGGGTTTGAGCTGGAGTAGACCTTGGCGGAAAGGGTATAACGCAGGAGAATCCCTTCCCGGCTTGCGCCTTGATTATTAAGGTTTAAGACCGCTTTTAAGCGCCCTTTGAGATATCCATTCGGGGGCAAAAGAATCTCGTCAATCGGAGCCGGCGCGCTATTTTCCCGCTTGTTGAGAATCTGCCAAGACCACTCCCCAAAGGAGATCGACGCAAAAGCCGGGCTTTCAAAGCCCGTGAAAATCGCGATTAAAATCGCGATTTTCCAGTGAAGGCTTCTCATTCCACGGGCGCTTCGGAAACCCCGATCGGTTCCGCAGCGAGCGGAGAAACGCGCGCGACCTTGTCTTCTTCATCCATGCGGACCAGCCTAACTCCCTGCGTATTGCGGGAAATGACCTTGATATCCTTGCAGCGAAGCCGAACCATCTTTCCTTTCTCGGTCATGACCATCAAATCGTCTTCATCCGTAACCAATTTGACTCCGATGACCGTTCCGTTTCTCTCCGTGGCCTTGATCGTGATAATCCCCGATCCGCCGCGATGCTGTCCCCGGTATTCGGAAAGATCAGTGCGCTTGCCAAAGCCGTTCTCGCAAACGGTCAACAAGGTTTTCTTGCTATCGGCCGGAAACGCCTCCATGCCGATCACCTGATCGCCTTTATCGAGACGAATTCCACGCACGCCCATCGCGGTTCTTCCCATCGCGCGAACATCGGATTCCGAGAAACGAATGGCCATTCCGGCCTTGGTCGCGATCAAGAGCCCGTCCGAACCGCTGGTATGCTGGACTTCGACCAAGACATCGCCTTCATCCAAAGACAAGGCAATCAGCCCGCTGCGGCGAATATGCTCAAATTCGGAGAGCGGCGTTTTCTTAATCGTCCCATTTCGGGTGCACATGACCAAGAAGCTTTCCTTGCCCTTTTTCTCTTCAAAAGAGCGAATCGCGATGGAAGAGGTGATTTTTTCCTCTCCGGTCAAGGCCAATAAGTTGACGACCGCCTTGCCGCGGGAAGCCCGTCCCGCCTCGGGAACCTCAAAAGCCCTCAAGGCGAAAGCTCGGCCCCGGTTGGTGAAAAACAGAAGAGTCGCGTGGGTGTCGGTAATAAAGAAATGTTCGATAAAGTCTTCTTCTTTGACATCCGCGCCGGTCACTCCCTTGCCGCCTCTTCCCTGGGCTTGATAAGTCGTAACGGGAATCCGTTTGATGTATCCGGAATTGGAAAGGCTGATCACAACGTCTTCTTTCGCGATTAAGTCTTCTAAAGACATCTCGGCGGCTTCGCTGGTAATCTGAGTGCGGCGCTCTTGAGCGAAAGATTTTTTAACCTCTTCCAGCTCCTTGACCACGATTCCCATGACTTTTTGAACGTCCGCGAGAATCCCTTTGAGTTCCGCAATTCTCTTTTTCAACGCTTCATATTCCGATTCCAAATCTCCGACGGAGAGTTTGGTCAACTGAGACAAGCGCATATCCAAAATCGCTTGCGCCTGTATTTTGCTGAGTTCAAATTCCGCGATTAATTTTTGGCGAGCCTCTTCCGAATCCTTGGCTCCCCGAATGATTTTAATCACGCGATCTATATTTTTGACCGCGATTAAAAATCCTTCTAAAATATGGGCACGGTCGAGCGCTTTTTTAAGCTGAAACTTCGTGCGCCGAGTCACGACCGTCTTTCGGTGCTGAATGAAATGTCCGATAATCTCTCGAACCGGCAAAATTCTCGGCCTTCCGTCGACCAAGGAAAGCAAAATGACTCCAAAAGAAGTCTCAAGCGCCGTATGTTTAAAAAGCTGATTTAAAACGACATTGGCGTTTCCATCGCGTTTGACTTCAATGACTACGCGCATGCCGCTTCTATCCGATTCATCCCGAATATCCGAGATATCCGGAATTTTTTTATCGCGAACAAGGCCCGCAATCGTTTCAAGCAAGGTCGCTTTGTTGACTTGATAAGGGAGTTCCGTGACGATAATCGCTTGCCGCCCGCCCTTAATATCCTCAATTTCGGTTTTGGCTTGAATCCTGACCGATCCGCGTCCTGTTTCAAAATAATCGCGAATCCCGGCTCTGCCGCGAATAATTCCGCCGGTCGGAAAATCCGGCCCTTTTAGAATTTTGAAAAACTCCTTGGAGTCAATATTGGGGTCCTTAATTAAAGCGATGGCGGCGTCGCAAACCTCGGTTAAATTATGGGGCGGAATATTGGTCGCCATTCCAACCGCGATACCGGAAGAACCGTTGACGAGCAGATTGGGAGATTGACTCGGCAAAACCGTGGGCTCCACGGTATTTCCGTCGAAATTGGGAACAAAATCAACGGTTTCCTCTTCTATATCGGCTAAGAGATTCTCTCCGAATTTTGAGAGTCGGCACTCGGTATAACGATAGGCCGCCGCGGGATCGCCATCGACGGAACCGAAATTTCCCTGTCCATCCACCAAAGGATGGAGAAGCGAAAAGTTCTGCACCATGCGGACCAAGGCGTCATAGACCGCCATGTCGCCGTGAGGATGGTATTTTTTCAAAACCTCGCCGACGACTCCGGCGCATTTGGAATATTTTTTGTTCGAGGCAAGCCCTTCGGAATGCATCGCGTATAAAATGCGGCGATGAACAGGCTTAAGACCGTCTCGGACATCCGGAAGAGCCCGGCCGACGATCACCGACATCGAATAATCAATATAAGACGCCTTCATCTCCGCGCCGATATCGCGCGGCAAAACATTTCCCGCCGGTTCCTGCGGCTTAGATTCTTCCGTTTTGCTCATATTTCCCCCCTTATTCTAAATCAATCTTTAAAACTTTTTTTCTCAATGATTCTATTAAGCAACTTTAAAATATCTGTTTTGACCCGCTCGACGACAAGAAGAGCTTCTTGGCTTTCTTCTCTGCTTGGTTCATCTCTCCAATTCAATCTTTAATGTATTCTTTGCATTAATTAAATCATGCTCGGCTTTATGAACCCCTGCTTGAACTACGTCTTCTTTAGTCATGATTCGGCCTTTTGATAGAGGAGCTTCCCATCTCGAGCGATAATGTGACCAATAGTCCCCACCCAAGGCTTTTGTTCTTCATAGTCTTTCCGCGTCAATACGATGATGTCCTTAGATATTCCAACTCCATGAAGACGCCTGTGGATTTCGACCGCCCTGTCCATGCGCCGACCCGGCAAACTGGAAAAAATAACCGCTAAATCCACGTCGCTATCCGGGCTGGCTTGGCCGCGAGCTTGAGGACCAAAGAGAATCACCGCCTCTGGGTCAAATCCAGAGACGATTCGGCTCACGATTTCAGAAATAAGAGGCTCAACTTGATTGGGGCTCATAAAACCATGCGCAGATCAGAATTTAATCACACATCCAGATTCTTGACTTCCTTGGCGTGCCGTTCGATAAACGCGCGCCGCGGCTCGACTTTATCGCCCATCAAGGTGGTAAATGCCAGTTCCGCATCCGCCGGATCTTCCAACACGACTTTAAGAAGTTTGCGGCGCTTGGGGTCCATCGTGGTTTCCCATAGTTGATCTGGATTCATTTCTCCAAGACCTTTATAGCGTTGAATGGTCGCCCCCGACCGTCCGGTATCCCGAACCGTCTCGATTAAATCCTTGAGGCTATATCCCTCTTTTTCGCTTTTATCGCCCACCGCTTTAAACAAGGGCTTTGTTTTTTCATCCCGCATAACGTCATACCAGCGGATATCTAAACCCAATGCCTTCAGCTGATCCGCTATTTTCGACAATCGCCCCATCTCCCACAATTCCTGCATATCGGGCTCGAGGGCTTCCTCGTCAATCTCGATATTAGACGAAGCTTCGCTTCCATTTTCAGCCGCCGGCTTTTCAGATTTCTTTAACTCCAAGAGTTTCTCTTTTTCCTTCGCGACGAACTGGTCCCGATACTCATGCCATTCCTTGTCGCTATAGAAAAACAAATAATTCCCGGCCGAAGGCTCGACGCGGTAAAGAGGCAATTGCTTTTTGTCATAGAAGGCGATAAAGTCATCCAAATACATGCTCTTTCTTTCTAAATGGCGCAACGCGCTTTCCAAGTCCGCGATGATTTTAACCAAATCCTTGAGTTCGGATTTTTCCAGCTTTTTTGATTTTCCATTGGCGGGATTAATCGCCGTAATTTCAACCGAGCCCAAACCTTCGTTTAAAAGCCAGGCCTCCATTTTTTCCTCGGTTTCCACATACATCTCATTTTTCCCTTTTTTAACTTTATACAAGGGGGGCTGGGCGATGTAGATATGCCCCTTTTCAATGAGAGATCTCATCTGGCGATAGAAGAAGGTCAGAATCAAGGTGCGGATGTGCTGGCCGTCGACGTCGGCATCGGCCATGATGATGAGTTTGTGGTAGCGCAATTTTTCAAGTTTGAAGCCTTCATCGCCTTCCGATCCAATCCCCGTTCCTATGGCGGCGATGAGAGTCCGCACTTCTTCGTTTGAGAGGATCTTAACCAAACGCGCTTTTTCGACATTCAATATTTTTCCCTTAATCGGCAAAATCGCCTGAAAAACGCGATCTCGACCCTGTTTAGCCGAACCACCGGCGGAATCTCCCTCGACGATAAAAAGTTCGGATCTTTCCGGATCTCTTTCTTGGCAATCGGCCAGTTTTCCGGGCAAAGACGATCCGTCTAAAACTCCCTTGCGGCGCGTAAGATCCCGCGCTTTTTTGGCCGCTTCCCTAGCTTCGGCCGCGGCAATCGCTTTTTGAGAAATAGCCTTGGCGGTCGCCGGATTTTCCTCAAAGAAAATTCCCAAGCTTTCGCCTACAATTGACTTGACGAGGCCCTCCACTTCTTGATTTCCTAATTTGGTCTTCGTTTGACCCTCAAATTGAGGATTGGGGATTTTAATGGCAATGACCGCGCAAAGGCCTTCCCGAACGTCGTCTCCGGTCACGGTAAAATTCTTGCCTTTAAGCAAGTCGTATTTTTTGATGTAGTCGTT
This sequence comes from bacterium, assembly GCA_021819565.1. GTDB lineage: Bacteria > Elusimicrobiota > Elusimicrobia > UBA1565 > UBA9628 > JAKAQV01. The sequence goes on from JAKAQV010000019.1 coordinate 14,457, forward strand.
GATGACGCGGGTTAAGGCCGAGCGAAAGCCCGCCAAGTGAGTCCCGCCTTCCGGAGTCTTGATATCGTTGACGAAACTAAAGACATTTTCCGAGTAATCTTCGTTGTATTGGATGGCGAAATCGACGACCGTGTCTTCTTTGGATTTAGACGCGGAAATAGGCTCTGAGTGAAGAGGTTTTTTATTCGCGTTGAGAAAACGGACAAACTGCGAGATGCCGCCCTCGTAGTGAAAAGTGTGTTTTTTGTCATCATGCTCGTCGATAATCGTAATTTTCGCCCCGGCATTCAAGAAGGCGATTTCCCGCAGGCGATTAGAGAGAATGTCGTAGGAAAATTTTGTCTCGCTAAAAATATCGGAGTCGGGCTTAAAGGTAACCCTGGTCCCATGATCCTGGGTTTTCCCGGTTGCCTCCACCGGCCCTTCGGGTTTTCCCCGTTTGTAAGACTGCGTCCAAATTTTACCTTCCCGGTAAACTTCGACTTTTAACTGCTCAGACAATGCGTTGACGACCGAGACTCCGACCCCGTGAAGTCCGCCGGAAACTTTATAGGCCCCTTTGTCGAATTTTCCGCCCGCGTGAAGAACGGTCAAAACCACCTCCAAAGCGGATTTGCCGCGAATATTGGCGGGAAGTTTTGGATCTTTCATCGGATCGACGGGAATGCCGGAACCGTCATCTAAAACGGTGACGGAATCATCTTGATGCAAAATCACGTCGACAGCGGTGCAGCGCCCGGCCAAGATTTCATCAACCGAGTTATCGACGACTTCATAGACTAAATGGTGAAGACCAGCGGGGCCGGTCGAACCGATATACATGGCCGGCCTTTTTCGGACTGCCTCCAGTCCTTCAAGAACTTGAATTTTTGAAGCGTCGTAATTGTCATTTTTCATATCCGCTTCTTTTTCTTTAACCACGGAAGAATCCGCCATATTTTTTCTCCTTTGAACAGTCACAAAAAACTCAAAATACTACTGACCAAATGCGCCCGGCTGTTTAAAACTGGACACAACCCCTTTGACCCAGGGTTTTTGAAAATATTTGTTTAAACTCTCAATGACCTGCCGGCTCCTCGCCTGAAGCTCTTGGGCCGCGGCGGAAGATGAAACCTGAATTAAAACCTTTCCCTTTTTAACTCCGGAAAGCTTCCAATAATTCACATATCCCCACTCCTTATCCCAAACGGAGCTCAGAACCGCCATCCGGTCTAAATTAAGGCCGGTGCGATACTGAAACGATTGAACTAAATCTTTTCCGCTTGAAATCACACCGGGGCCTCGACTCTCATCGGCATAATGATAAAGAAATAGTCTTTCCCTTTTTCGGGTTCGACGCGAACCGGGTTTGAGGAAGTCGTAAAACTCATTCGAACCAACTCCGAATCAATTCTTTTGAGCGCTTCAACCATAAACGCCGGGTTAAACGCGATGTCAAATTTATTCCCGGAATATTTAATCGGAATTTCATCGTCATACTCGGAATAGGGGCTCACCGCTGAAATTTTAAGGGCTTCCGAGCTAAGCGAATAAGAAACCGTCCCGCCTCGATCCCCCACGCACAAAGCGGCACGCTTTGTTGATGTCAACAAATCAGCGGTATTGGCGGTAATGGAAAAATCTGTTTTTTCCGGTATCACCCGTTTATAATTGGGAAAAGTTCCGCTGACCAAACGAGATAACAGAGTGGTTTGATTAAATTCAAACACGATTTGATTTTCCGTAATGGTTATTTTAATCTTTTTAGCGGAATCAGAATCTATTTTATGAAGAGAGGCCAGCCGCAAAAATTCAGAAAGGGTTTTATGCGGAATAATGGACTGAAAACTGGCTTCCTTGGGAAGAGCTTCTTGAGAGCTAACCGCCAGGCGGCGGCCGTCAGTGGCGATCATATCCAATTTTCCCTTATCAGCGGACCAAAAAACTCCGCTTAACACATGATTAACTTCCGGTAGAGAAGTTGAAAACAAGGTTTTCTCAATCATCTCCAGAATAGGCTCGGCTAAAACGCTTAAAGTCTTTTCTTTGTTGACCGTGGGAAAAACCGGATATTCATTTTTAGGGCTTCCGGAAACTAAAAAATAAGACCTTCCACATCTAAGAGACAGTTTTCCGTTGGAATCAATGCTTAAAGAAACATTTTGGCCTTCAGGAAAGCTGTGCAGCATTTCAGAAAATTTCTTAGCGGGAACGGCGATGCTTCCCGGATTTTCTATTTGGGCTTTAACATAGTGTTTAACCCCTATTTCCAGATCGGTGGCAGTAAGCTTTAAAAGAGAGCCATCAGTCTCCAAAAGGAAATTCATGAGTATGGGAAGAGTGGTTCGGCTGGATAATCCCGCCTGAATTGTTTGAATTCCATCCACCAGATCATTTTTATTACAAGTAACTTTCATATTCATATCCT
>JAKAQV010000020.1 GCA_021819565.1 bacterium
AAGCTTTTGAGGTTTTGGGCATCCTTGGCGTTTTTAACAGCGCTCTCATGAACGACGCGGTCTATAAATTCAAGCGCTACGAAGATTTAAGCCTAGAATATGCCGGAATCAATAAACATCCCGAAGACGAGAAAATCGGCCTCTACGACACCGCCTTAAGCCGCGGCGAGGAGTCGCTGGTGTTTGAGAATCAGGCGAACCCATCTGGATATTAGCCAATGCCTCAACTGTTTTTGCCGTGGCGGATTGTAAAGTTTTATTCATGAATAAAAAAAATTTTAGCAGGCTCCTGGTTCGTCTTGTCTGCTTTCTTGTATTTTTAATTTCTGGAATTGTCATCAGCGCGGCGGTCACAGTTTTTATTTATTCCAAAGAAGGCTCGCTTGGGGTTAAAACTCTAATCGTTCTCTGGGCATTTGCCTTTGGCCTTTTGATTGCGAACATCAAGAAATATCGACGCAAGGACTCCGGTTGCAGACATGCAAAGAGTGATATCCTTGATCGCGTCAAAAATACCTGGAAAATGCCTATTCTTATTTTGACGTATGAGGAAATTTTGTCGGGAGTCATTTTGGGACAAGTTCTCCTTTGGCTTCATTTCAGCTGGAAAATGAGACTGGGGATGTCTTTGTTGTTATTGGGTGGCCTCCTTTTTACGCTCGGGTTTCTCATTATCTTATGGCCCAAAGATGAACCGTGCTTATCTTGCAATGCGCACGTGTCGCCTAAAACGCAATTCTGGTATAAGCCTCTTTCTGGAAATTATGAGGAATTTACCCAGCCATACAAAGACCAAGCCAAGAACTATGCGGAATATCTATCGACGTGGTGCCAAAATGAACAGAACGAAGGAGGAGTTTTTATTCTCAATGGCGAACAGGGAACCGGCAAAAGCTCATTTAAAAATCTAATTTTACATCTCCTTTGGGAAAAAGAGCGCGAAAAGTTCATCATCATTGAAATTTCCCCATGGGAGACAGTAGGACCTTATGGGCTACAGCGGCACGTTGTTTCTGAGATGATTGCCGGTTTAAATAGACATTACGCCCTGGGGAGCTATCAACAAGAGTGGAGCGGGCTTCTTGAAGCTCTCGGTCAGGATGTTCATGGGTTTAGGCCCCTGGCCTGGCTTATGAGATTTCTCGCGCCTAAAGACTCTATTCAAGAGTTTAAACGTATTTTTAAGTCGCTTCATCATCACATTATCATTGTTCTAGAAGACCTTGAACGTTTCAATGGTAAAGAGTTAAGCGCTCTTTTGCGCCTGATTGACGAATTTCGACAATTTCCCAATCTTCATTTGTTTATTCCAACGAATGTCGCCGCTTGCGTGGAAATTCTAGAATCCATGTCTAAACAGCATCCGGGCGAAAAACTTTTTAGAAGAACGCTTCCTGGACCACAAAAAGAAACCTATATTCCGGATGCAGACGAGCGCGGGAATATTTTATTGGATCGCCATGCTGTTTTGTTCTCCGAATTAAAAGAGAATGCCACTGATAAAGGATACTTTGAACTGGAAACCGCGCTTAGGCAATCAGGAAGAAAACTAGATAATTTTCGCGATCTCAATGCGTTTAGCCTCCAACTAGAAGATATCCATGAGCGGTTATCAGGTGAGGTGTATTGGCCGGACATCATCTATGCGGAAGTGATGCGAGTCATTGATCCAAGAAGTTTTTCGCGCATTTTTACGTTGGAATCGTCGATTTATTCTGAATTGCCGGAAGCTCACAATAATTTTCCCTCTATCCTCAGCGCTGCAATGAGTAATTCCAAAGAGAGAGAAAGTAAGCGCACCACTTATGCAAACAAGATTATTGAGAAGGCCAATGATCAGGAATGGGCTTTCAGGATTTTTAAAATGATCTTTGGGGCGATCGAAACCGATAATATAACGCAAGTCACAAGGCCGACCTCACGGATTCAGAGCCTGCAAGATATCAAACGCGACGACAAACAATCCGGACGGCTCAAGCATCCCGATATTTTACGCGATTATCTTTCCCAAATTGCCCAAGCAAACAAACCTCTTAGAGATTTCGTGAATAAATTCGATTCTCTGGAATCGAGCCAAGCCATAAATTTATTCTGGGATCAACTGCTGATACATTTGAATCAGTTTCGCCAAAATGGCTCTGAAAAATTCTTTGATTTTTTCCGCGATCTAATTCCTCTCTATTTTCCAGCTTTCAAGAACAACCCCGATAAAAGCGTTCAATTGTTAATTCATCTTTCCACAATGTCTGGCACATTTCGCTTGAGCAATGATCCTTTTAGTGGCGAGATTGGGGTGATCGCTAATTTTATGTGGGCTCTTTTACTGGCGCTTCCAGCAGAACGTCAAGTGGCAATTTTGAGAGATGTTATCTCTCATTGTAAAAATCCTCTGTTATTGCCCGAGTTCTGGAATCCGCTTGTTCAACCAACTGAGAAGTGGTGGTCTTGGTGCGAACAAAGAACAGGGGTTCCGAATGCCAAATTTAGCGAGGAATTTAAATCCGTTGATTTCGGCTCCGACTGCGCGAAAAGATTTGAGGAACTCCTACGAACTCCTGACGCCTTTAACGGAATCGAAACGGAACCGAATAATTTCTTGATTTTTAGATGGTTTTGTTCCTTGTCTGACGATAAAAAAAAAGACAAAGCGCGGCAATTAAATTTTGATTTCTTTTTCTCAGAGGGCTCTAAGAAGGATTACCAGGATGGTTTGCGGGAATGGTTAGAGATGGCAGGCCGGATTCCTGGCAGCGGTGGAAGCAATGAGTTAATCCGGGATATATTCGGCGAATCTCGGGAAGAAGATGTTAAAAATAAACTAGACCTCTCATAATTTCATCAGAGTCGAATCATTGACCGCGCATCTCAAAAATTCCAGAATCTTGACCATGCCGAAGGTGTCACGACCGCAATATTTATGCAAATCGGCGGCAATTTGAGCTTTTTTCTCAGAGGACACGTCCGGCCGCATCATCTCAAGATACGCCACCTGGGCTTCCGTGCCGCCTCTAATGGTTAAATCTTCATAGCTTAGTTCAGGCGCGATGACCGGCAAGACCGCCTTGATGGACCAGCTTCCGTGAAATTGCGGGTGAACGTAAAATCCTCTTTGAAATGGATCGTCCAAATCCCACAAGCGGTCTTTGATTCCAATAAGACACTTAGCCTCCTTTGGGAATGCATCAGCTAGGTCATTTAAGCAACGAGCTTCAAAGCTTTTGTTGTAGGCGATTACGGACCCCTTGGGTCCGATGTTTTTGCATAGAAATTGAACCAGTCCAGGGCGCGGATCGCTTCTTCCGTCACCCAGATACTCAAGATGTTTTATATCTCCGCCGGGGTAATCCTGAATATGAAGAGAAGCCTGAAACGGCAGGGCCTGGTAGGGTTTCATCCCATCATACAGCGGAATAGCCGGGCCAAGCGTTTCAAAATCAAGAAAGTAAATGGGGTAATTCAATTCGGCGATGAGTTTTTTGATCGCTTGACGCTCAAGGTGAGGCTGTTTTGTTTTAGCGGCCTGGACTTGAAGTTTTTGCGAGGGACTCAGCTTAAATCCATCGGGAATATCGCAAAGCGTGAGGATTTTGCGCGCTTGAAGATCTCCCAGCTTTTTCTCCGAAAGGCGGGTTAATTCATAAATCGATCCTTCGGGCACCTCTTTCCAGCAGTAACCGTAAAATGAACATGGATAGGGATTCTCGCACTGACGCCCGATTTTCACTTGAGGCATCTTTTTTGAAGAAGCGACTTCCTTTAAAGACTTTGTTTGCGCCTCTATTTGTGAAATGAGCGCGGCAGTCTCATTCGTCACGTCTTGAAGCGTAAAAAACTTCTGAACATCTATTTCGCCTTGTCGGATATAGTGATTGTTGATGAGAAGTATTCCGACCCTACAGATATTAAACCCTGCGCCCTCAAGGACATAACGCTGGAGCGCGGCGTCTTGCAGAAAAACATCTTGAACCTCTGTAGCGGATTTGACCTCGATAAGCTCCCAAGATTTTTCTTTTAAGCGCACAAGGATATCCGCGCGAATAAAAACATCGTTATAAAGCGCCGCGCCCTCATAAATGACGGAAACGCCGTCTTGGACCGCTTGCTGGGTCAATTGGAGCGCTTCTTCCATTCCTGTGCTTCTAGGCAAAATAAGTCTCCCGCCGGGAAAAAGTTTCCAGGCCAATTGTCCCACTGCATGGCCTTGATCGAAAAGCATTTGAGCGGAGGGAGAAGTTGGGGCCGCGATATCTTCCCTGTGGCGGGCTAGCCAAAGAGCTTTGGGGCATTGCAGCCCCAACAGACATTGCGATTTTGACAGCGCGATGGAACGATTTTCTCCCTTTATTTTTTTTGCCATGCCTCACCTTCTCTTAAATTTTCTCCCAAATCTTCGACTTCCATGCCGGGCGGAAGATAAAAATCAAAGCTGACGCCCCAGTTGGTGTCGGATTGGGCAAAATTTGCCGCCAATAAAGCCAGGCGATAAGATTTTTTGTATACGCGTTTTGCCTGCGCCAAACTCATCCGCCTGATATCAATTGGCGGGATTACGCTGATCGTGTAGGGCTTTAGAAAGAACGTCGTTGGTTGATCGAGATTTTTCATTGCTGAAACCTCCCATGTCATTTTTAACCGCACCTGAAGGGTAACAGAGCGGTTTTCTTCCTTCAAGGGGTTCGCACTTTTTCCATCCCATTTCTCTGCGGGAGTGAAAAACTTTTTTCTGAAGTGGCCCTGTATAAAAATCATGGGAGAAAAAGTGTGGTTGAGTCCGCAAGAAGTTGCCGACGCTCTAGGCTTTAGCGTTAAAACGATTCAACGCTTTTGCCGCGATGGCCTTTTGCCAGCCATCAAATTCGGCAAGAGGCGCTGGCTCATTGACGCCGAGAAATTTGAGCGGCTTTTAAGCGGAGCGGGGAAATGATCGCGGTTTTTGGATTAACCGGTTTTAATTTCGGTGACAGCTCGTTCCAGAAGATAAATTATTTCCTGGACCAGAGAGCGCCTATCCGCTTTGGCTCTCTTTGTCAGCGCAGAGTGAAGCTTAACGGGGAAACGGAAATAATAACTTACCATTCCCGATTTATTTTTAACCTTGTACATGTTTCTAGGTTAGCATATATTAAGGTGTTCAATCGATATCTTAAAGATATTGACAAAAGCACATTCTCCCATTACACTATTAACGTTCTTACGGAGCCATTTTCATGACTGGCCCCGCAAGGCAATTTGAAGAGCCGTTTCTTCATGGCGTGTTCGATGGCGAACTGGAAGATTCTTGCTTGGATGATGGGCTTAGGATTTTAGCGCAAATGTTGGTTCGCTATGACATTGCTGGCAAAGGAGAAATGAATGGTGCAAAATCAATTAATGAAGACTAAGGCATGGACTTTTTATCGGCGCTCAACGAATAAACAAGAGGTTTCTCTCGATGATCAGAAAAAAGAATGCGAGAAATTTGCCGCTGATAATAAATTTTCAATTGTCCGCGAATTTATCCCAGAAAGAACATACGCTTCCGGCGTGAGCATTGAGCGAGATTCGGCGTTTCAAGAGATGGTGCGATTGGCCGAGTCGCGAAATCATGGGGTTTCTTTTTTGATCGTCTATGATGTCAGCCGTTTCGGGCGGCTAAACTCCGAGGCGAAAATCTACTGGGAGCAACACTTTAAGCGACATGGAATATCTGTCGTTTATGTCAAAGATGATTTCAAAAACGATGGATCACTAGGCGATACGATTCTCAAAGTCGCCAAACATGATCAGGCTCATCAATACAGCGTCCGCCTCTCGCAGGATACCCTTCGCGGGTCAAAAACTCATGCCGCGCTGGGAAGAAGTTGCGGCGGCCGCGCTCCCTATGGGTACGACCGCCTTTTAGTGGATGCCGCCGGCAACTCCATTAAAAAATTAAATCCTGGCGAGCACAAGGCGGACAAGCTCCAACATGTTAAATGGGTCAAGGGCGATTCCGAAAAAATTGATGTCGTAAAAAGGATTTTTAACTTGTTTGATCGCGGAATTGGTCTTTGGACTATTACGGATACCCTTAATTGCGAAAAAATTCCTTCTCCAAAAAACGGAACATGGGGTAAATCGATGGTCCGGGAAATACTGAAGAATCGGGCTTACATCGGGGATCGAGTTTACAATCAGAGGAATTTTCATGAACGCAGATGGAATGGGGGCCAGATAAGGAACAAGCCAAAAGAGGATTTAATTATTTGCGAGAATGCTCACGAGCCTTTGATTGACAAGGAATTATTTTTTCGCGTTCAATCCAGATTTAAAACGCGAAAACTGGGCCAAGGCCGCATCTATCATAGCCCGTATCTTCTGTCAGGGTTAATGCGCTGCGTTCGATGCAATCATAACTACCAAGGCGCGGCTCGAGTGCATAAAACATCAAGAACGCCCTACTATATTTGCGGCGGATATCATTCGGGCGGGCAGTATGTTTGTAAATCTTATTCAATAAAGACGGATTACATCGAAAAGTTTGTTGTCTCAGAAATCAAAGAATTTGTCTCTCAACATAACTGCATTGAACGCTTGCGTCAATATATTAAAGAAGCTCTTAACGCGCGACACGATCCAGAAATATCGGGAAATAGGCAGGAGGCCATTTCTAAAAAAATTCTTGAAACCGAAACAGAAATCGCAAACATTATAAATGCCATAAAGTCTGGAATGATATCAGACTCTCTCAAGCGCGAGTTGTCTGATTTAGAAACAAAGAAAAAAAGTTTAGAGCAGGCAATGGAGGAAAGTCGTCAAGAGTGTAAAAGAAATCAAGTCTATTCTGACGGGTCTCCGGAAAAGATTCTAGCTCATCTCCAAAATCTAGATCAAGTTATTTCTACGGGCAACGTAGAAGAGCGCAAGGCCCTTATTCGCGCGTTTCTTCACCACGGGGAAGTCGATCCTGAAAAAATGAAAATTGATTTTCATTTTTTTAAATTTCCATTAATCGAAGAAAAAAAAGCCGAAAGGCCAATAGGCGCTTTCGACTTTCCGGACCCTTCCGCTAAAAACATTGCGGGGGCTGGATTTGAACCAGCGACCTCAAGGTTATGAGCCTTGCGAGCTACCAGGCTGCTCTACCCCGCAGAAAGATTTTATCACATATAAGAAGCGGAGACAACCATCAAACCGCAAATAAACCAACATATCTAGGAAAAGGTAAAATCAAATTATGGAGCAATCGCATGTTTGATTCTAAAGAAGAGATTAATCAACTTCAAGCCATGCAGGAACGTCGTCTTACAGTGGGCGATTTAGCGCACCTCGCCACTATTTCGCAGTTTAGCAAAGCGGTAAGGTCTCGTTTAGAATCGACATCGAAAGGCCCCGACCTTCTTGAATCTGCGAGCAATGTCTATGCCGTGTTTTGGGAATACAACGCTATTCGCGCGATCCGAACGAAGTTAGGCCAAGAAATTAAAAAGCATACCATCGATGTTTCGTGGGGCACACACATCGACCACTTTCAAACACTGGAATGATCTTCTCTCCAAAGTTCACGATCACAAACGCCATCGCCGCCGGTCTGACCAAGATCGAGCGCGCGCGCGGCTTTTTGGACGCGGCCAAACTCTCCGAAGACTGGATCGCGGAAATGCAGAACCGCGCTCTCGTTCTCGAAGCGCACCATACGACTCACATCGAGGGAACGCACCTTACGTTGGAGGAATCAGAGAAGCTCCTCGCTGGCAAGAAGGTTTCTGGCGCGGACCCCGATGACACGCGTGAACTATTGAACTATAGATCGGCCTTCGATCTCGTGACGGAATACCTCGATAGCGGAGAAATGATCACCGAAGCGCTCCTCCGCGAGATTCACAAGCGCCTCGTAGAAGGTGTCCGAGGAAATACGGCGTCGCCCGGCGAATACCGCAAGGGCCAGAACTATGTCGCCAATTCGGTAACAAAGAAGATCATCTACACGCCGCCACCCGCAGCTGAGGTTCCAAGCTTGATGGCTGAGTTGGTCAGCTGGCTTCGCGCCGAGCATGGGGTCAATCCGGTCCTCGAAGCTGGCATCGCTCAGTTTCAGCTCGTGCACATCCATCCGTTCAACGATGGCAACGGCCGGACATCGCGGTTGCTCTCGACGCTCTGCCTCTACCGGAAAGGCTACGACTTCAAGCGCCTGTTCACGATCAGCGAGTTCTATGACCGCGACCGGACCGGCTTCTACAAGGCAATTCAAGGTGTGCGCGAGCATGGTATGGACCTGACGGGCTGGCTCGAATACTTCACGGACGGCTTGGCCACTCAGATGCGCGAGGTTCAAGAGCGCGGCGAGAAGGTGATCCGCAGGGACGTGATCGTCGCGAAGGCCCGCAAGTCCGGCCTTAGGGATCGGCCACTAGCCGTCTTCGCGTTTCTCTTGGATCAAGGCAAGGGAACCATCGCTGAATGCGAGAAGGCGCTCAAGCAGCCTCGACGCACGTTGCAGCGTGACCTCAAACTACTCGTGGAGAAGGGGCTGGCAAAGGAAGTGGCCAGCGGGCCAACGGACCCGACCAAGCACTACGAGCCGGTACTGTGACAAGCTGTGCCAATTTACTGTGCCAAGCTGTGTCAAACTACTGTGCCAGCCCTAGCGATGGGGAACCCGCGCCAAAACTTGCGCCAAGCCGGATCGTCTGCTAGACTATAACCGTTGGACCTGGTTCTTTGTGAACGCGCAGTTCTTACTACTTCACAAGTTCGCTTTCACTGCGAACATTGGGGCGGTCGGAGGCGCAAAGCGAAATAAAAAAGCGCTGGAATTTTCAGTGTTTCCGTCGAGAGATGGGCTTTAAAAACTTCTCGCGGTTATGAGCCTTGCGAGCTACCAGGCTGCTCTACCCCGCAGAAAGATTTTATCACATATAAGAAGCGGAGACAACCATCTATTTTATTATTGAAATTAAATCTCAATAAGGTTATAATAAGAGTGAGGAGGGCGAAGCCGCCCTTCGTTAAAGAGAGGAAAGCTTATGACCTTAGAGGAAGTCGCGCTTGACCACGCGGTTCGAATTGAGGACCTGAAAGGATTGGATGAAAAAGATTTAGCCTGCCTTTTGGGAATGGGAATTCGCTCGGGGGTATCGGTAACCAAGATCCTAGCCACCCCATTCAAAGACCCGGTTGAATGTTTGGTCGGTTCTCAGCTTCTCGCCGTTGAAAAGAGGCTCTTTAAACATATTCACGTACAAGAAGTCCCTAAGATTCCGTGAAAACCGTCGTTGCTATCGCCGGGCGTCCAAACACCGGCAAAACCACCCTTTTTAATTCTCTGACCGGCCTCAGTCAGCGGGTCGCCAATTTCGCGGGTTGCACCGTTGAGCGCGCCGTTGGCAATTTAAGCGATGGAGATGAGTCCATTGAGATCGTCGATCTTCCGGGAACCTACTCCTTGCGCCCGATGTCGCAAGACGAGAAGATTGCCTTTCAATTTTTAGAGGAATCCGCCCTGGACGCGGATATTCAGGGGCATTTTTTTGTTCTCTGCGTGGCGGAAGCCTCTAATTTAGCGAAAGACCTTTCCTTGGCCGCGGCCTTAAAAATGCGCGGCTACTCCGTTGGAGTGGTCCTCAACATGATGGATGAGGCCCGCCACAATGGCATTGAGATCAATGCCGCGAAACTCTCCGAGGAATTGGGGCTTCCCGTCTTTCCAGCGGCGGCGCGCTATGGAGACGGCATCGCGGAAATTCGCTCTTTTATCGCTTCTTTGCCCGAAAAATCAAATTTGAGTTCAAAGATTCAAAATCGTTTTTCCTCAATTGATGAAGAAGAAAACAACGCGCGCGCGCGCGTGGAGGCGGCTTTGTCCCAAGCCGTTTCTCTCCCTGATGGCGAGATTCTCTCAACCGTTGAGCGTTCAATCCAGATAGATCGCAGGCTTTTTCACCCGGTTATAGGGCCCTTGATTTTGGCGGTGACCTTGTTTTTGGTTTTTGAATCTCTGTTTTCCCTGGGTCGCCCGCTGTCGGACGCTTTGTCTTCCCTGTTCGGCTTTGGAACGGAGTGGCTGCGCTCATGGATTCCCGGCAGCTTTCTCTCCAGTCTTGTCTGCGACGGAATCTTGTCTGGAATTTCAGCGGTGGCGACCTTTATTCCCCAGATCGCGATCTTGTTTACTTTGATCGGCTTTTTAGAACAGAGCGGATACCTGCCCCGCGCGGGGGCGATGCTAGACCGCGCCTTTCGGCCCTTCGGCTTGGACGGCAAGGTCTTTGTTCCTTTCTTATCCTCATTTGCCTGCGCGATTCCCGGCGTAATGGCGGCGCGAACAATCGCCGATGAAAAAAAGCGCTTGGCCGCGATTTTTCTCTGTCCGCTGATGACCTGTTCGGCCCGGATTCCGGTCTATACCCTCATCATCGCCGCCTTTGTGCCGGCTTCGCTTCGGTTTTTTGGCTTTAGCGCCCAGGCGCTGGTGATGGCGGGAATGTACGCCTTTGGCATTGTCGCGGCTCTTCTCTTTGCCCTGGTTTTAAAGCTGGGCCAAGCCGAGGACCACTTTACCGTCCCGTTGACCGTTTTGCCTCCCTACCGCTTCCCGCATTTGCGGGAATTGGGAATTTATGTCTGGGTGCGCTCTTCTCATTTCCTAGTCAAGGCGGGAAGAGTGATCTTTACCATTAGCCTGGTGATTTGGGCCTTGGCCTCTTTTCCTAAAAATCCCCAGAGCCTTCCGATTAAGGCTGAAATCGCGAAAATACGATCGGGGGTTTTATCCGAAAGCTCAAAGGCCAAATTAGCCGATCTTGAGTTTCAGCGGCAGTCTCTCGATCTCGATTCGAGCGTTTTAAGCCGGATGGGTAAATTAATTGAGCCGGTATTTAAGCCCATCGGCTATGACTGGCGAATTAGCGTCGCGGTCATCGCTTCTTTGAGCGCACGGGAGGTCTTTGTCGGCACCTTGGGAACTCTTTTTTCCGTCGGTGGAGAGACCGAGCCGTCTCGCGGGCTCATTGATATTCTCAGAAACGCGCGCAATGCCGATGGAATGCCGGCTTACAGCTTGGCAACAGCCGTCAGTCTCCTTATTTTCTTTGCCATTGCGCTTCAGTGCTTGTCGACACTCATCGTCGTTCAGCGGGAAACCGGCGGATGGAAATGGCCGCTCATTCAATTCTCAAGCTTTTTTGTCGTCGCCTATTCGCTGTCCTGGACCGGCTTTCATCTCACTTCTTATTTGATGCGCTGAGAAACAGGAACAGTTCCCTGCTTTATTTTAGCGGAAGGTAAAGAGGGTGCCGGAAGTGTTTCCGGCCAGAACAGGCACCTGATCGCGTCCCTGAGCCGCAGCCTTTTCCCGGACCCGGATTTTGAGATAATCGAACAATGACCTCGGCGTTAAATTTCTATGTTTTTGATCCGCGCGGTCAATTCCCCTGAGGTAATAATAAGTGAAAAGTCCATGGCCTTGGCTGTCCAAGACTCCGGCCGTTTCATTGCCCTTTGCCGCGGCAAAAACCAAGAGCTTTCCGGCGGGGGGAGTTAGGGATTCCACCTTTGAAACCAGGGGCTTGACGTTGTCGGCGATGACGGATCTCTCTCCGCTGCCAGAAAAACAGCTGTCTAAAACGACGATGATTTTTTTTGCATTAAGCGAATTCAAATCCTTGTAGAGATCCGAAATGCGGATAGCGGTCTGGGATAAGAAATTGGGATCGCCATCAACGGGCACAAGATAAGCTTGTCCGGATATCACATCCGGGGCCCCATGGCCTGAAAAATAGACAAAAACCCGTCCATCCGATTTTACGTTCTTGGGCAACCAGCTTTCAATGTAGCCGAGAATATCGCTTTTGGTGGCCTGATCGTTGATGAGGGTTTTGATTTGCCATTCGGGAAAGCCGAGGGCGATTAAATGCGCCTTGACCGCTTCGGCGTCTCGATTGGCGAATTTCGCGTGCGGCAAGTCATGGATATATCGGTTAATCCCGATGACCAAGGCGATATCATGGGGATGCTCCGGCAAGCGGTATAAGGGATTGTCGACGTCTGAAAAATAGATTTTTCGCGTGGGCGGGCTAGGCGGAGATTCTTCCGATTCAGAGTTGATCAAAGAGACGATGTCTTCGTGTCCGGCGACATTGGCGATATCGGCGGCCGTTTCATTTTGGGAGTCTTCAAGGTTTGGATCGGAGCCGTCTTTAAGAAGAATGCGCACCGCGTCGGAATATCCGCTGCGGCAAGCATACATCAAGGCCGTCCAGCCGTTGTTGTCCCGAGCGTTGATATCGGCCCCCGCGTCCATCAGGGGTTTGATGACTCCGATATTGTCGTTTTGCGCGGCAATCATCAGGGCCGTCTTCCCGGATTTATTTTTGGCGTTAACATTGGCCTTGTGTTGAATTAAGTCTTCGGCCATTTCCGGGTATCCGCCTTCGGCGGCGATCATCAAGGCGGTCCAGCCTGCGTTATTTTCCGCGTTGACGCTGGCCCCGGCATGGAGAAGGACCTTGACGACATTATCATGCCCATAATCGGCGGCCTGCATCAGAGCGGTCCATTTACCGTCATCGTGGGTGTCGACTCGAGCCCCGACCTTTATCAGATAGCGGGCGATGCGCGGGTGCCCGGTCATGGCGGTCCACATTAAAGGAGTTCTCCCGATATCATCTCTTAAATTGACGTCGGCGCCTCTTGAAAGAGCGCGCTTAAGCGCGCTAAGGCGGCCCAGCATTGAGGCTTCGATTAAATCGTCATTGGGAGTAGCGCGGACTTGAGAAACAGAAGATAAAAGCAGGGCCAACAAAAAAATCGCGGGGAACAGCTTTTGGAAACTTCCAGTTTTTGGGTTCATTTTTAAATTTAATCCAGACTTGAATATAGTTTAGGGCCTTTCCTCTTTCCTGTCAAGGGGAACTTTTTTGAGGGGTTAGCCGTATAAATGAAGACCGGAGAATTTCCGGAGAACTCAAATTAAAGGGAGGATCAAACGATGAACGCAAAAAAGGGAGTGACGGGGTCTCAAATCGGAGCGGCCTTTCTTGTCTGCCTGTTGTCCTTGGGAGCTTGGGGGGCGAGCGCCAAAAGCGCGTCTCAAAAAAGCCACTGGATGGAAGGTTTGGGCTTAAGCCCCAATCAAGTTCCAAAACTCTTGGAGGTTTTAGGGACTAGGCGGGAAAAGCTGTCCCCGCTTTTTTCTCGGCGCAGGCAGATTATGGCCCAGTTATCCCAAGAGCTGGCCTCCAAAGCCCCTGAGGCCAAAATCGCGGCGACCCTTGCGGCCTTCGATCAGCTCAAGGAACGCATGAGAAAGATAAACGAAGAGTTTATCACGGGAGAAAACAATGTCTTGACTCCCATCCAGAGGGCGAGACTCATCGTCGCGCGTTCCCAAAGATTCCAAAAAATGCGCGCGCAAAAAAAGCCGCAAAAAGCTTCTTAAGTTGAGAGGTCCCCCGGAGGCGGTTTTAAGGCCCTAAAGCCGCTTCCGGGCTGATTTGAGCGGCTCAGGTTACTGAATATGAGATATTTCTTCCGCGGCGCGAAGCCCGCTATAAAAGGCCCCGGCGACAGTGGAAGCCTCACCGGAAATGTCAGTCGCCTCTCCGGCGAAAAAAATAGTTTTCTCAACCGGCCGCGCAAGGTCTTTCCGAGCCGACATTCCCCCCACTCCGCAGTAACTATAAGCTCCCAGAGAAAAAGGATCCAAACTCCAATCATGGAAATAAACCTTAAGGAGTTTTGATTTTAAATATTTCCCATCAAGGCCGAAAACCCGGCTTAAACTCTCAAGTCCCCGCCGCATGAACCAATTCCGGCTTCCGATAGAGAGAACCCTAGGGCCTCCCAGCCATCCAGTCAACACTGGAGAATCCGGAGAAAGCCCGGTCCACCAAATCGGGATGTCCGCCTCTTCGGCTTGAAAAAAGCCGGAGAGATTTCTGGGGGGTGCGTTTCTCCAAAAAGGCTGACTAAAAACGAAAGAAATTCGCGCCGCAAGCCCCATCTCCAATTTTTTTAAGGCCGCTTCCTTGTCTCTAAGAGCGGGGCGAAAAACAAGAGCGCCCGGGGATTTCAAGACTCCCAGCGGCACGGTAATGAGAACGCGTTTGGCCTTAAAGCGCGATTTTTGAGTCAGAACCTCCACTTGAGACCGGGACCAGCGAATTTGAAGCGCCTTCTGATTCAATTGAATCGCCCGAGAAGGAAGCAAAGCCGCCAGATTCTCAAGCAAATCTCCATAGCCTTTAGGCAAGCGATATCCCTCCATTGCGGATTCTCCTGCCGCTTCTTGTTGAAACGCCAAATCATTGGCGCTGATTTTATGAATGTCCGAAGCGTGATAACTGCTCACAAAACGCTCGGCCATTTCTTTGACCGGAGCGGAAATTTTCATTTCCGCCAAAGCCTGGGCAAAGGAGCGATCTTTTTTCCGGACCCTCAGATGAGAAAGCGCTTGAGAGAGCTTTCCCCATGAGTTCAAATCTTGCTTAAAACCGCCTTCACCCAAGCGCCAGCGAGAGCTTGGAACCGGAACGGCTTTTACCCGGAAACGCTTAAGCAACTCCCAAGTCACCCGGGGCCGCCCATGAATAAATTCCGCGCCAAGCTCAACGGGAAAAGAATTCCCATGGTGGACGGTGAAAATCCGGCCGCCAATCCGCCCGCGGGCTTCAAGGATAATCCATTTCTTTCCCGCCCGGGATAAGGCGTCGGCGGCCATCAGACCAGCCGCGCCGGCGCCGATAATGATAATCTCCTGTTCGCTGTTTAAAGCCATAAAGAAATTGTCAAAAGAGTCAAACCCCCTCGTCTGATAGAACCAACAAGGTCAATTCGGCGGGGACGGCAAAACGCTGGGCCGGCCCCCAATAACCGGTCCCGCAATTGACATAAATCCACAAATCTCCATAACGGTTGAGTCCGCGATAGAAACGATGGAAAAAACCGATAAGCAGATTCCATGGAAAAAATTGTCCTCCGTGCGTATGCCCCGACAATTGGAGATGAAATCCAGCCGCTTTGGCCTCCGCATAAACTCCCGGGCGATGGGCTAATAAGATTTTAAATAGATTCGCGTCTTGGCTCAACGCGGCCTTCTCAAAGTCCGGGGCATTGGCCTTGTCGAAAAAACGGCTGATTTCATCGGGAATTCCGGCGATCAGAAATTTTCCCCCATTGAAAGGAATAATGCGATTTTCATTGACCAGAGGAATCATCCCGTATTCCGCCGCTTTTTGAACCCATATCGCCGCGCCCCAAAAATATTCATGGTTTCCAGTCACGTAAAAAACGCCTAAGGGAGCGCGCAATCGGCGCAGCGGCTCTAAATGGACCGACAAAGTCTCTACAGCGCCGTCAAAAATATCGCCGGTCAAGGCTATCAAATCGGGATTAAGATTTAAGGCCCTTGAAACCGTTTTTTCCACATAGGATCTTCGAATCGTGGCTCCGACATGGAGATCGCTGATTTGTAAAATCTTAAGGCCCTTTAAGAAACCCGGTAAACCCTTGACGGGAATCAAAACGCGGCGAACGTACGGCCCCATCAAAGCCTGCCAACTTCCGATTCCGGCGATCACAACCGATGCGATAAAAAGACTTAAAATGACTCTCGGCCAGGCAATTAAAGGCAAAAACCTCCGCGGCAAAGCTAAAATGACGGCGTCTTTAAGCGCGGCAAAGAAAAGAAACGTCAACCAAATACCAATGCCGATATTGGCAATCCAGGCAAAGAAAAGGGCCGCGCGAGATTCCGAGAAGAAAGAAAGGCGGTAACTCCACTGCCAAGCGATAAACAAAAAGACGACAAAAAAAGAAATCGCCATCATCGGCCAGGGATGCGTGGGAAGAATTTCCGCCAGGTTAACGCCGATATAAAAGGCGATTAAAAGGGCGATAGCGATGATTAAAAAAAATCGTTTTCTCAAGGCGTTTAAAGGTCCGAGTCAACGTCTATTTCCGGCGCAAAAGGACCACGTAAATCTTGGCTTGCCGAGGGCCCGCTAAAACCCCCTCCCGGAAGTCGAGGAAATCAAAATTTTTCGAGAAAACGCTCTCTATTTCTTCGCGAGTAAAGCGGTGCGGCCCAGGCCCCGGTGGCTCTTTTTCGGAAAAAGTTCTTAAAAAAAGGTGACCCCCGGGAATAAGGACTTCTGAAATTTTCTGGGCGTAATCCTGCCGATCTTCTTCATCCAAAACCTCAAAACAAACGCGATCGTTGACGAAGGTCGCGGTCCCTCCGGGAGAAGAAAGCTTAAGGACGCTCTCAACGCGGTAATCGATAGCGACCTCAACCCCCGCTTTTTTGGCGTTTATCTTAGCTAGTTCTATAGCAGAAGCGGCGATGTCTAAGGCCAAAACCCGAAATCCCTTTTTAGCCAAAAAGATAGCGTCATGCCCGGGGCCAGTGCCAATATCAATGGCGCGGCCAACCGGAATCGCTTGAGATTCGATGAGGCGAACCAGCTCGGGATCCGCCTGCCCCGCATTCCACGGAAGCTCGGAGGGCGGAGTTTTACGATACACATCATCCCAGCTTCCATATTTGTCGATCAGGCGAGGCGTCTCTGTTTTTTTAGGTGGCATATATCCTTATTTTAGCGAAATAGAAGACGGAATTAAAAAATTTCTAAACAAATCGCCACTCTCCCGGCGTTAAACCCGACAAACGGTAATCTCCCACCCGAACGCGCACCAGGCGCAGGGTTGGATAGA
>JAKAQV010000172.1 GCA_021819565.1 bacterium
TTCCTACGGTGCCGATTCTGTATTATCTATTCATGGGTCAAAAAAATAAGAGTGTAAATTAGGAGGGTTTATGAGTTTAGAGAGAAAAATTAGGATGATTGCCGGAAGCTTCATTTTAATTAGCTTGGCCCTGGCCTATTGGGTCAATCGTAATTTCTTATGGTTTACAGCCTTTGTGGGGGCCAATCTACTTCAGTCTTCAATCACGCGCTGGTGCTTGATGGAGGACATTTTGCGTTTTCTGGGCTGGGGAGATCCCAAAAATTCCTCCCAAAAATGCTGTTAGAACTGATACCGGAGACAAGAAAAATGATGCTCTATCAAATCGAGACAAAGAAATCTATTTCTGAAATCGAAAAATCGCTAGGGGCGGTATCCTCCCGGCATAAATTTGGGCTTTTGACAATTCATAACCTCAAAGAGAAAATGAACGAAAAAGGCGTTCCTTTTAAAAAAGATTGCCTGATTTTTGAGGTCTGCAACCCGCAGCAGGCCCAGAAAATTCTCGATGGGAATATTGATATTTCCAATCTCCTCCCGTGCCGAATTGCCGCCTACGAAAAAAATGGGAAGGTCACTCTATCGACGATAAAACCCACGGTTCTCTTGGCGATGTTTCCCAACCCTGAGCTTAAAAAAATCGCCGAAGAAGTGGAAGAGGTTCTTATCTCGATTATTGATGAGGTAGGGCGTGGAGAGGAGAATCTTTGACGCGGGCAAAGACCCAGGCCGCTAAAAGAGCCAAAGCGCCGATAAAAAACCAATAAGGGCACGGGCGCATTTTTGAAAAAAATTGAAGCCCCAATCCGCCAATCAAAGGGCTTAAGGCATATCCCATCTGATGGAAAAATCCCGTGGCTCCCAAGGCGCGTCCGCGCTCATTGGGCGCGCTAAGATTAGAGGCGAGAGCCGATAATGCAGGGGCGATTGCCATTTCTCCGAGAGTGATTACGGCCACCGCCATTTCCAAGGATTTAAGCCCTGAGGCCCAGGCCAAGGAAGCGTATCCTAGGGCATAGGCTAATGAGCCCCAAGCCAGAATATGCGGCAGGCGCCGATTGCGGAGGACATGAATCAGCCAGACTTGAAAGCAAACGACCATTCCACCGTTGAGAGAAAAGAGAAGCCCGATTTCTTTGGGCGAAAGATTGAGCGCTTCCGTGGCATAGAGAGACAAGGGAACAATGAGATGGCCCATCACCGTGCCGATGAGAAAGGTTCCGAAAAAGAAAAGAGGGAATTTTTTATGGCGCAAAATAGAAAGAGTGGAGGAAAAAACCCGGTGCTCGATTTTTTCGCCTTTTAAGATCAGAGGATGACTCTCTTCAATGAAAAATAAAACCCCGATGGAGCAGAAAAGGTAAACGACGGCGGTGCCTAAAAAAAGGACCGCGTATCCTTTCCCGACCGCAAGTCCGGCAATCGCCGGACCGACGGCCCATCCCAAGTTGGCGGTGGTCCGCATCGCGCTATAAGCTTTGACGCGCAAACTCTCGTCAAAATGATCCGAAACCCAGGCCATGAGTGAGGAGTTAAATCCTCCCGCGGCTAGGGCGCCGATAAAGTCAATGAGAATAATGACGGGAAAAGCCGCCCGGTATGCGATGGCCATTCCTATCGAAAAAACGCAGAGGGTTCTCGCAAGAATACCCCAGGTCAAAAGCGGACGCCTTCCTAATTTGTCCGAGAGAGAACCTCCAAAAAGCCTTCCTGCCGCGGCGAGAAAAAGGCTTGTGGTGAGAAAAATTCCTACAATCCAGAAGGGGATGTGGCGCTCTTTTTTAAGATAAATGGCGAGATAGGGGAAAGAAAGAGCGTAGCCTCCGCTCATAAAAAACTGAAGGATCATCGGCGGCAGGATTTTTCCAAGGGGAAGCGATAAGAGGGTTTTGTTCTTCAAGGAGGTCTGTATTCATTTTAGCAAAGCCTGGACGCTCTCTTGGGTTATTTCATTATAAGCGCTTAAAACCGCTTTGAAATCTTGCGGCCAATCGGCGCGGATTGTGAGCGGAAGTCCAGTGCGGGGATGACTCAAAGACAGCTCAAAAGCGTGGAGCATTTGCCGTTTGGCGCCGAGATCATTTAAATCTGATTCCGTGATGGTTCTTTCGACGGCCTTTAAATAGGCCTTTCCGTCATTGATATAGAGCTTGTCGCCAAGGACGGGATAGCCCAAATAAGCCAGGTGTACGCGAATTTGGTGCAAACGCCCGGTCTTTGGCCGGGCGGATACCAAGGAATAATCGTCGGATGAGAGAAGTCTTTTAAATTCCGTCTTTGCCCAAGCTCCTTGGCCTGCGGCTTGGCGGGAATAAATGTTTAAACCTTCTTTGCCGATGGGAACCTCGACAATTTTTTCCTTCCACGGAAATTTTCCGATGACGATTGCGTGATACTCCTTAAATACCTGGCGATTTGAAAAAACTTCACAGAGAATAGAGGCGATTTCCCTAGATTTTGCCAATAAAAGAACGCCGCTGGTTTCCCGGTCAAGCCTGTGGACGGGGTGGAGCTTGAAATCGGAAAATTGCCTCTTTAAAATTTCAGTCACCGTGTTTTTAACCGATTTATCGGTGGGATGACTTAAAATTCCGGCGGGCTTGTTAATGGCGAGCAAATCCTGGTCTTGATAGAGGACGTCCAGCTCATTAAAAGGGCATTCCGCTTCTATTTTTCGAGGGTAGCGGATGAATACAATTTCGCCCGCCTGCACGCGAAAAGAGGCCTTGGCGGCGCGTCCACGCGTAAAGACTCGGCCTTCCCGAATGAGATTTTGAACTTGAACTCGGGAATAGCGCTTAAGTCGCGAGGCTAAAAAAAGGTCGAGGCGGATATTGTCTTGGGGTTTTTGAACTTCAAAGGGAACCTCGACAAAAAGAGAACCTGTCATCGGATCGGGTCTTCTCCCGTCGGATGAGGGCGTTTAAAGACGCAAAGATGAATCACGTTTCGATTATCGCATTTTTTAGAAATGCCCAAAAGGTGATATCTTATTTCAAAGATATTTTTTAAACGGAGGTTTGATGGCAAAAATCTTGATCGTGGATGATGATGAGGCGGTTTTAAACGTTCTTAAAAAATATCTGAGAGCTGAAGGATATATCGTCCTCGCGACTAATGACGGTTCCGAGGCTCTATTGCTTGCGCGTGAATCTCGCCCTGATCTGATTTTGGCGGATGCCGAAATGCCGGGCCTTGACGGCTATTCGGTTTGCCGCTTGATCAGAAAAGAAGAGTTGGTGAAATCCATTCCGGTGATCATTATGTCGGGAGAAAGAAAATCGGATAAAGACGTTCTCACTGGCTTTGATGTCGGAGTGGATGATTATGTGGCCAAGCCCTTTGTTTTGCCGGTTCTTAAAGCGCGCATCCAGGCGATATTAAAACGCGCGCGGGATAGCGGAAGCCTCCGGGCGGAAATTTTAAGCCATGCGGAAATGTAGCTTAACCCGGAATCTCGCG
>JAKAQV010000021.1 GCA_021819565.1 bacterium
AGTCATTGTGGTAGATTGTTGTTCTGGAACAGCCGCCGCGCCATTAAGCGCGGCATTGATTCCACCCCAGACCAAAAGTCCTCCGCCAATCACAAACATAAGGCCCTGAAGGGTTTGGCCTTGGGCCATGATCATTGTTCCGATAACCACGGCGGCGGCGGCACAAGCGGCACCAATTGATCCCAGCCATTCGGCTATCATGGAGCCCCATGGAGGGTCTTTTGCAATTAGCGAAGCCGTTAAGACCAAAAGCCCCGCCGCCATTAATAAATATCCCCCTATGGACGTCAGCCCTCCCCACGGCGTGACATTGGTCCCGCCGCCGGAGCCGCCGGGGATGCAGCCGGGGCAGTAATTGGAATTTCCGTATCCGCCACCGCCGCCGGAGGAGGGTTGGCCGCTGCCGTTGGGATTAGTTGACGGGCTGGCGTCGGCGGCGCCGAGAAGGCCCGAGCCGGAGCCGATGCCTTGAGGAGAACCCATGGTCGCAGGTTGGCCGATGGGGCTGTCAAATTGGGCTCCGGAATTATAAGCCGCGCCCGCGCCATTGGAATTGGCCGCCGCGTTGCCGTAAGCCGCGGCGTTTCTGGCCTGGCTAAAGGCGTGTCCCACTCCGCCAAATCCTGCGCCGTGGGCCATTCCCATCGAAGGAGCGGTTTGGGCCATGGCCATGGGCTTAGGCTTTTGCAAAAAAGCGGGCGGATTCATTTTTTGAAAGGGCATGCCAACCCCGCCGGAAAGCCCAGGACCGCCACCGGAAAGAGACGGCATCGCGCTGTCAAGTTGTCCAACTTTAGAATCAAAGGGGCTGCCGCCATTTCCGCCCTTGGCGGCTTTCGCGGCCTGGGCTAAAGCCGACATGTCGGGAACCGCAGGAGAAGAAGGCTGGGTCGGCGGCGGCGCGGCCGCGGCTTGGGCGGGCGCGGGAGGCGGCGCCTGCATTTCCGGAAGGCCGGATTTGACCATGTTTAAAGAACTGTATCCTTGATTGTCGGTGGGTAGATTTTGCGGAGAGGCCTCGGCTTGGGCTGGCTGAGATTGGGGAACGGGTCTTGGCGCAAAAACTCTAGGGGAAGCGACTGGAATGACGGGGCGATGGTTAAAGGCTTGTCTCGCCGAATAAACGCCAAAGCCGGCGATGCCAAGCATGAGACTCATAAAAATCTTGGCTCCAAAAGGAAGAGCGGCTCGCGCGGCGCCGCCTAAGGCGGGAGACGCCCCGGCCGATAAGACCGATGTCGCCGCACGGGCGCGAACGAGGCTTCCCGCTTCTTCCGCGGTCTTTGACCCAAGGCCGAAAAGCCCGCCGCCCTTCTTTTTTTTCTTGCGGTCACTACCGACCTTTGAAATCTTCAGTCCCGGTATCGGAGAGTTTGAAATAATCGTTGCCATATTCTAAGGTTAACCCCTAGGAGTATTTTTGTCAAGGCGTCCGGCGATTTTTTACCATTTTTTTACTTTTTCCTCATTGAGGCCTTGGTTATGACTTAAAAATTTAATAATTTGTGTTTATATAGATGTCTATGCAATCAAGATTGAAAATAGAGCTTTGGGTTCTGTCACTGGTCTTTTTGTCCGCACCAGCCTGGGCTAGTAATCCCCACCGTCCCCGCAGTCTGTATCAAAGGGCGGTGGAAATGTATTTGGACACCCATTTTGACAAGGCCTTAGTTTACGCCAAAGAGACCATCAAAGCCGATCCTGATTGGCTGCGCTCCCGGGGGCTTGAGGCTTCCATTGAAGAACATCTGGGCAATGTCGAAGACGCGGTCAAGGATGCCAATTGGATATTCGCTCATCATTCGACTCCTTTTTCTCAAATGCGTGCCGGAGAGTTATTGGCCGCCGGAATCTCCTTTGAAATCCGAGGCGAGGGCGCCTTGGCCCTGGAGGCATATGCGGAGATGCTCAGCCGCGGAATTAAAACCCCCGAAGTCCTGGCCGGGAGATCCTTGGCCTATCAATCCCTGGGAAAATACGAGGAAGCTTTTAGCGATATCAACGACGCGATTCAAATCGAGGCCGAACCGTCGCCGCTTTACCTTTATCAGCGGGCCTTCATCTTATATAAGGAAAAGAAATTAGGCGCCTCTTTGAAGGATCTCATCGGGGTCATGAAAAAAAATCCATCGGATATCGAGGCGTATATCCTTTTGGGAAATATTTTATTTCAAAAAGGCGATTCAGAGCGCGCGGAAGAGGCATATGAAAAAGCCTTGAAGCTCAACCCCGACGACGATCGCCCTTATTTGGAGTTGTCTCGTCTTGAATTTGCCGCCAAGCAAAGCACGGCCGCCTTCGAAAATCTGGACCGCGCCGTTCAAGAATCGGGCGGGGATGAGAAGCCTTACTTGGAAAGGGCCAAGGCCTATTTTGCATATGGAAAAAAATCGAAAGCGGAAAAAGACTACCGCGAGGCCCTGGGTCTTTATTGGTTGTCTCCTCCCCAGGCCATTCAAATTGGAGACTATTTCGCTCAAAATAAAAATATCAAGGCCGCGAGTCTCGCCTATTCCAAGGCGGTCGATGAAAGCCTGTGCTTAAAAGCTCCCTGCGCGAAAATTTTCTTGACCGCGATTTTAAGGCGGGCGAACCTGGAAAAAAACAATGGAGACCCCAAGGCGGCGCTAAAGGATTTGTCCTTGGCCATTGAAATGGGGCCAAGCTCCCCGACTCCGTGGGCCTTAAGAGCTCAAATTGAAGAAGAAGAGGGAGACAAGGACAAGGCTTTAGACGATTTAGACCAGGCGGTGGGGATTTCTCCGCAAGACGTCTTTGTCCGCCTCTCGCGGGCCGGGCTTTACGCTTTTACCCATCATCCGGAAAAAGCTTTGGAGGATTTAAATACCGCGATCGCAGCCGAACCGCAAAACGCCAAGGCCTATAACGATCGCGGCGTCATCGAAGCGGAAATGCTCCATCAAAAAGAAACCGGGCTTAAAGATCTGCTAAAGGCGGTTTCTTTGGCTCCCAAATCGCCCGTCTATCAATACAACCTGGGAGTAGTTCAATATAAGATGTCGGATTTTTTGGGAGCGCTTAAATCCCTGGGGGAAGCTCTGAAATTGGGAGAAGATTCAAAACTAGTTCTCAGCACAAGGGCGAAGGTTTACTCGCGCTTGGGAGATCTGACCCATGGACTTAAAGACGTGGACGCGGTTCTCGGCAAAAATCCGAAATACGCCCCGGCTTATTATGCCAAGGGGCTTCTCTATTGGCGGGTCAATGATTACGCCCATGCCGTGAAATTTTTGGGCCGGGCCGCCGATTTGGATGAAAAAAATCCTTCTTACCCAATTTATTTGGCCCGCGCCGAAGGAGCCTCGGGAGACGCCAAGGAGGCTTTAAAAGAATTTCAAGAGGCCTTGAAAGTCAAGCCGCGTTCAAGGCGGGCTTTGACCGGAATTTGCGAGGCTTGGCGGGTTCTTAAGAAGCCCGAGAAAGCCATTCCCTTTTGCAATCAGGCCTTGGAAGTCGATCCTTCCTTTGCCGAGGCTTATTTTCAGTTGGGATTGTCGTATCTGGATCGCCATAAAGCGCGGGAGACGATCGACAATCTCAATCGCGCCATTATTCTGGGCTTGAGAAAATCCCAGCTCTATTTGGCCAAGGCCGTCGCCCATGCCGCTTCCCATCATTACCGGCAGGCGCATGAGGATTATCGGGCGGCCAATCTTTTGCTTCCTCTCGCTCATTCCCCGGAAATCGGTTTTGCCGTGCCGCATGATACGAAAAACGATTTCTATCGGGCGATTGCCGAAGCGGCGCCTTTGTCTCCGGCCGATAAAATCGACCCTTATCTTTTGCTCATCAAAGCCGATGCCGACGCCAACGCTGGCCGTTTTGACGAGGCGATTACGCGCTATTCC
Organism: bacterium; assembly: GCA_021819565.1. Classification (GTDB taxonomy): domain Bacteria; phylum Elusimicrobiota; class Elusimicrobia; order UBA1565; family UBA9628; genus JAKAQV01. The sequence goes on from JAKAQV010000021.1 coordinate 3,870, forward strand.
AAGGCCTTGGATATTTTGCCTTCTAACCCGCAGATTCTGGCGGCTCGGGGAGAAGCCTATATCGCCTATCATCTCTATGATTCGGCTAAAACTGATTTTGAAAGCGCCATTACCGGGGCTCCGCATGATATTTCTTACCGCCTCGAATTCGCTTCCTTGTTGATTCTTCGCAAGGAATATCAAGACGCTCTTTCCGAGATTTCCGCGGCTCTCAATCTGGACGCCAACAACGCGCGCGCCTACTTTTTGGGCGGCAATGTCCGTTATTTCCAGAAAGATCCTCAGAAAGCTCTTGATAATTATGCGCTTGCCGTCCAGAAAGATCCGGCCAGCGCTCAGACCTATAACGGTCTTGGGTTGGGATATTTCGCCCTTGGCAATTATCCTAAAGCGATCGCCGCCTTTAGCCGGGCTATTGAACTGAGCCCCATGGCCACCCGCTATTGGCGCAACCGGGCTTCGGCCTATACAAAAATGGGACAATATGAAAATGCCGCTTCGGATTTTAAGAGCGCAGCTCTTTTAAATCAGGATCCTAATCTTTCGCAGAGATACCGATTGTTCATTGAGCGCGCGGAATCCTTGGCCGGGAATGACAAAAAATAATTCGTCACCCCGATGGAAATCGGGGTCCAGATATTTAAACGATGTCATCATAAAGGTCTCGCCAATCCTGGTTTCCACTCTCGATCAGTTCTAATTTCCAGCGTCGCTTCCATTCTTTAATGGCCTTTTCCCGCACAGTAGCCGATTCCATGCTTTCATGCAGTTCAAACCAGACGAGGCTATGAACCTTATATTTCTTGGTAAACCCTTCCACAACGTCGTTTTTATGTTCCCAGACGCGTTGAGCCAAGTTCGAGGTCACGCCGACGTAAAGAGTTCCATTGCGGCGACTGGCAATGATATAAACGCAGGGCTGCTTAGACATGTTCTCTGGATTCCGGCTTGCGCCGGAATGACCAAAAACAATCCGTCACCCCGGCAGGCCGTAAGCCGGGGTCCAGTCTCTCGACTGAGTTCTAGGTTCCGGCTTGCGGCCGCTTTCCAACAGACTTGGAGGCGGCACTTCCTCGCCTATGCTCGGTCGCCGGAATGACGATGGGGGCTTGGCCTGGAACCCCTCAAAATAATTTTGGTCAGTTCGGAGAAGCGACCGGAGATCCAGGGTCGCTGGCGGAACTAACGCAAGTCTGTCTTGAGTTGGACCATTCCTTCTGAACGACATAGCCTTCCACTGTTCCTTGTTTATCCGCGCAAATGTCTCCGATTTCTCCGGCGGAGGCGTTATACCATCCCAAGGGATAAGCGGGCTCAGAACCTTTGACCAGTCCCACTGCGGGATCGGTCACGGCTTCGGTCAGCTCGTGAGAACTGACCGAGGTCTCGTTGTTAAATTGCGACGAATTATTTCCGCAGCCGCCAGCGCATGCGCCGCCTTGATCGGGAATGACCCCGTAGTTGATTTCTTCCCCGTTTTTGAGAAAACTGTTGTGATAGGCGCAGAAGACTTCGCAGGATTTTTGCCCGGCTAAATCGATCTGCATTTGAGGCGGGAAATAAATCATGTATAGAGTGTCTTTGTCGGCGTGAGGCACCGAACCGGCTTTAATCATTCTCGTTAATTGAGATTGGATTTCTGAATCCTCAATCAGATTTTTGAAAGGAGCCTTCTTCGAGACATGCATCGCCTCTAAAGAGCCGCGTTGGACGGATTGAGAAGGCGTCCGGTATTCCTTGAGCCAGTCGAAAAAGGGGCTTTGGGTGATGTTGGCAAAAAACCCCGGAATCTGATCTTGAAAGGCGACGTTTTTATCCCAATAAACGACGACGACTTTTACATGGCTGAGGACCGGGCCGCCGTAATAAGACAAAAGAATTTTGGGAGACGCGGCGAATTGCGTCTGGGACCGATATGCGCCGTTAAGGCGAATCGGCATGATATGCGCGCCGAAGCTTCCCTTGGAGCCGGACTTGGAGTTGGTCAAGGCGATCTTGGGGGAGGATTGAAAGTGAAATCCCTTCGGCAGCGAGACGAGCGCCTGATACCAAGGAGCCGTCGGCGCGATTTCGTCCTGAGCGAAGGCGGAAGCCAAAATAAAGCCGGTCGCGAACAACGAAGCGATTGCTGCGAGAATATATTTTTTCATTGTCTCTCCTCTGGATACGGGCTTGCCTTGATTCTAACAAGAGTTTAAAGGAAAGTCTAGCGCATCCCCAATTTTTTGCGGGAATCATTTTTCCCTTAACTTTTATACAATGGAAGAATGAAAAAGATAATTTTTTGTTTTGCCTTTGCGCTGGTTTTCGCGCCTTCCGTTTTGCGGGCCGCTTCGACTCCCTCTCCCAAGTTGCTTTTGGAATTGAACTTAAACGCCTTTACCTCTCCCAAAAAGAAGGCCTTTATTTCCCGCCCCGTGGGAGGCGGTCTCATAGAGGTCGCGGCCCAAATTGGTTTGGACAGCTCCCTGTGGACGGAATTTCGCCAAGACGGCGTTACCCGTATTTATTCTCGCGAGGATTTGGCCAAGGGCCAAACCGCCGTTTTCCCTTCCCATCGCTATTTTATTTCTCTTAAAAACGACGCCGTTTTGGTCAAAGACCTGGATGACCCCCAAGGGGTTCAAGCGAAAATTATCGCGCATGATTTACTTCGTCCGCTTTATGATTCAGTGGATAAGATTACCATTGATTCCATCGTCTTTGCTCCCGTCTATCAACCTGGCCCGCGCCCCCAGGCCTCGGTGTGCTTGCTGCAACTGGAGGAGGGAAATTTCTACGTGATGCATGAGTCCGTGGATTCTCTCAGACAATCCATTCAATGGTTTTTGGGAGTCGACCAGACGATGTATGGGGCTAAACTGAACGGAGACGTTCTTCAGTTCTACGGGAAACGCGGCCCTTGGAACTCGACTCTTAAATTCTTAAAAACCAGAGAATCCCTGGAACCTATCCTCAATTGAAAAAATTCTTGCCGATTTTGCTCGTTTTGGCTTCGGCCTGCAGCTTGCGCCCTATCGCCGTGCGCTCAACCGCCGAAGTCATCAAGGGCGGAGTGGGGGCTCTTTACAATGAGTCGGATCCGACTTTTGCCCAGGACGCTTTTCCCGCACAACTCAAACTTCTTGAAGAGCTTCTTTATAACAGTCCACGCAACGCTTCACTGCTGGTTTTGGCCGCCCAGGGTTTTGCCGGATACAGTTTTCTTTTCATCGAAGATTCAAACCCCGTTCGCGCCCAAGGTTTTTATCGCCGAGGGAGAAATTACGCTTTAAGAGCCCTGTCCGATTGCGGGAAATTTAAAAACATCAAAACTGAAAATTTGGCGGCGCTGTCAAAAGAGCTTAAAAGCGCGTCCAAGAAAGACGTTCCGGCGCTTTTCTGGGCCGCTTTCAATTGGGCGGGAGAAATTAATCTCAAGAAAGATTCTCCGGAAAACCTGGCGGCTTTGCCGAAAGTCGTGGCGATGATGCGGCGAGTCAAAGAAATAAACCCCGGCTATTATTTCGCCGGACCGGAGCTTTTCTTTGGAACTTATTATTCCCGGCCACCCATGCTTGGGGGAAATCCTAAAAAAGCCAAGGCTTCCTTTGACCAAGCCCAGGCCCTCAATCATGGCCAGTATCTGATGGGATATGTTTTGGAGGCCCAGTCTTATGCCGTCGCGGTTCAGGACCAGACTTTGTTTGAGTCTTTGCTTAAGAAAGTCAAAGATCTTCCGGCCGGCCAATTGCCGAACGCCCGTTTATCCGATGAGGTCGCCAAGGAAAAGGCGGCCCGTTTGTTGGAGAAAGAAAATGAACTCTTTTAATGTAGTGGTTCCTAAATCGTCACCCCGGCATGTCGTAAGCCGGGGTCCAGCCTCTCTGCGGCTCTGGATTCCGACTTTCGTCGGAATGACGAAAATGCCAGAGGCAAAGAATCGTTGGAATCGCTACGCTAAATTTAAAAAAACCGTTTTGTCTTTAGCTGTCTTAGGTCTTTGCCCCGCTTGGCTGTACTCAGAGCCGGTCGTGATTAAATTCGCGACATTGGCTCCGGAGGGTTCGGCGTGGATGAATACGATGAAGGATTTAAATCAGGAACTTAAAAAAGAAACCCAGGGCCAGGTTTCTTTTAAAATTTATCCCGGGGGCGTTGCCGGAGATGAGAAAGACGTTTTGAGAAAGATTCGGATCGGGGAAATGCAGGCCGGCGGGTTTACCGGCCTCGGGCTCGGGGAAATCGCGCCCAAAGTCCGCGTTCTTGATTCTCCCTGGCTTTTTAAAAACACCGCGGAAATTGATTTTATCAGAAAAAAATTCCGCGCTCAATTTGAACAGGCGTTTTTAAAAGGCGGTTTTGTCTTGTTGGGCTGGAGCGATCTCGGCTTTGTCCATTTTTTTAGCCAGCATCCATTTTCAGGTATAGATTCCCTTAAGAAAGATAAGATTTGGATTTGGGAGGGAGACCCCATCGCCGAAGCGGCTTTTAAGGTTTTGGGAATTAACCCGATTCCCCTCTCGGAGTTGGACGTGATGACCTCTCTTCAAACCGGCATGATCGACACGGTTTACGGCCCTCCGCTGGCGGTCACCGCCCTTCAATGGTTTACGAAGACTCAATATATAGACCCGGTGTCTTTAGCCTATGCCTCGGGCGCCGTTTTAATCTCTAAAAAGACTTTTGATCGTTTGAGCCCTTCTCAAAAACAGATCATTAAAAAAGTGAGTCATCAATATTTGACGCGGCTTAACGCCATTTCCCGAAGAGAAAACGAGGAATCTCTAGTCGCTCTTCAAAAAGAAGGGCTCACGATAAGCCCGAAGCCTTCTCCTCAAGTGATGAAGTTATACCAGAATTTGGGCCAGAAGGCCAGGGAAGCCTTGGTGGGAAAACTCTATTCGCAAAAATTTTTAGACCAGGTGCAGAACTCCCTTCAAACATTCCGCAGTCATCATGCTAAAGCCCGTTGAGCGGGCTTTAGCCCTGGTTGAGACCGCTCTTTTAGTGGTCCTATTGTCCTTGATGATATTCCTGGCGTTCTTTCAAGTCGTTTTGCGCGATTTTTTTCATTCTGGAATTTTATGGGCCGATCCCTTGTTGCGGCATCTGGTGATTTGGCTGGGATTTTTAGGCGCGGCTTTTGCCGCTTCCCAAGGAAAGCATTTTGCCTGGGAGATGCCCAAGCCCAAGAATCAAATCCTATCAAGGGCGTTTGCCGCCGTCGCCAATCTCTCCGGCGCGCTCGCTTCTTTGTTTTTGGCTTTTGCCGCGAGAGAATACGCCGCCGAAGAAAAAACCTATGGGCACGCCCTTTTTAGAATCGGCAGTTTTTCTTTTCCATCCTGGGCCTCGGCCGATATTATTTGGCTCGGTTTTCTGCTGGTGGGATTTCATTTCTTGATTCGAGTTCTAAGCCCCATTAAAGAAGAAATTCGATGAGCTTATTTTTGATAGGGTTAGCCGCGCTGGCGGCTTTGGGAGCGCCGATTTTCGCTCTCTTGGGAGGGTTGTCCCTTTTTCTCTTCCATTGGGCGCATATTGAATCTGCCGCTTTGATTATCGAACTCGCTCGCTTGGCGGACATGCCGTCTTTGATTGCGGTTCCCTTGTTTACCTTCGCTGGATATCTTCTCGCCGAATCCAACGCTCCCCAGCGGCTTTTGGCTTTGGCGGAAGCGTCTTTGTCTTGGCTTCCCGGGGGAATCGCGGTAGCCTCTCTGGGGGCCTGCGCTCTCTTTACCGCTTTTACCGGAGCCTCGGGGGTGACGATTATCGCCTTGGGCGGAATCATCTACGCCATTTTGACCCGGCAGGGATATTCGGAAAAATTTTCATTGGGGCTGATTACCACGACCGGGAGTTTGGGGCTTTTATTTCCGCCGAGTTTGCCGATTATTTTATACGCCTTGGTGGCCAAAATATCCATCAATCAGTTGTTTGCCGCGACCTTGATTCCCGGGCTCATTCTTTTGATCTTATTGTCTCTTTATGTCGCGCGCGTTTCCCTTCAAATTCAAATGCCGCGTTCTCCTTTTCAGTGGAGCTCTTTTAAGACCGCTTTCCGCGAAGCCGCCTGGGAAGTGCCCCTTCCCTTTTTGATTATCGGCGGAATTTATGGAGGAATCTTTACCGCTTCCGAAGCGGCGGCGGTGATGGCTTTTTATGTCTTGGTGGTTGAGATTTTAATTTACAGAGATGTTAAAGTTTCCGCCGTCCCCAATGTCATGGTCAAAAGCATGGCCTTGGTGGGCGCCATTTTGATTGTTCTGGGGACCGCGCTAGGCTTGACCAATTATCTCATTGAAGCGGAAATTCCCAATCGCCTTTTTGCCTGGCTTCAGACCCATATTTCCGGCCCCAATGAGTTTTTGATTTTGCTCAATATTTTTCTCCTCGTCGTCAACATGGTTGAAATTTTTTCGGCGATTATCATCGTCGTTCCGATTATCGTTCCGATCGCCCTTAAATATGGAATCAACCCGATTCATCTTGGCAGCCTATTTCTGCTCAATCTCGAGATTGGATACATGACCCCGCCGATGGGATTGAATCTCTTTTTGTCGAGCCGCCGTTTTGAAAAAACCTTGCCCGAGCTTTACCGCGCGGCGTTTCCGTTTTGGGCGATACTGGTCTTTTTTCTTATTTTGGTGACCTATCTTCCGGGCCTCAGCCTTTGGCTGCCGAGAATTTTAAAAATACAATAACAGGGGAAATTATGGAACCTTTAAACCGCGAAGTCAGTGATCAACAGAAAGCGCAGATGATTAGCCAGATTAGAAATTCCAAGGCTTATTCCTTGGCCTATGAGGATATGCGCTTTTTAAATAAAAGGGAATTGCGCCCCGTGCGCTTGCAGTTGGAGCTTCTCAAACCGGAGATGATTTTAAGAGAACACCGCATCCGCTCGACTATTGTCGTGTTTGGATCGGCGCGGATTTTGTCTCCGGAAGGGGCGCGCAAAAATCTGATCGCGGCCCAGAGCGACCTCAAGAGGTCTCCGCGGAATCCGGAGTTAATTAAGAAGTTTAACTTCGCCAAGATGCGCTTAAAGCAATCTCGTTACTATGCGGAAACCCAGAAATTTGCCGCTTTGATTTCAAAGGCCCAGCAGAAAGACAAGGGTCTTGAATTTGTCATTGTCACCGGCGGCGGACCCGGAATTATGGAAGCCGCCAATCGCGGGGCGTGGGAGACGGGCTCCAAAAGCATCGGGCTTAACATCACTCTTCCGCATGAGCAGGATCCCAATCCCTATTTGACTCCGGATTTGAGCTTTCAGTTCCATTATTTCTCTCTTAGAAAAATGCATTTTATGATGCGCGCCAAGGCGATGGTGGCTTTTCCCGGAGGATACGGGACTTTTGACGAGCTTTTTGAGGCCTTGACCTTGGTCCAGACGGGGAAGAAATCTCTTCTTCCGATTGTCCTCTTTGGCCGCGAATTTTGGGAACGGGTGGTCGACTGGGATTTTCTTGCCGAGCAGGGGCTCATTTCCTGGACCGAGCGGCGTTTGTTTTATATCGCCGAGACAGCCGAAGAGGGTTGGGCCTACATTCAAAGCTTCTGGAATAAGAGCGGGCGAGGGCCGTGGGCTTTAGAGGATAAAAAGAAAAAAAGCGGAAAATGAGAAGACTTTTCTTTTTTCTCTTGTTTTTTTCGAGCGGGCGTCTTTATGCCGGCGAGAATTTTTTAATTTCGACTTCCTCGACCGAACTTAAGACCGCCTTGAGCGATCTTTACGGCATGAATTTCGAGCAGGCCAATCGGGATTTTGCCCAAATCATTGAGGCCAATCCCAACGATCCTTTCGCCTATTTATCCGATGCCGGGGCCTTATGGTGGGAAACCTCCGCTCGGAATGGGATTATTCCGCCGCCCGATTGGCTAAGACAGCGCTTTAAGAACGATTTAAATCTCGCGATTAAAGGGGCCAAGCGCTTGTTGGCCAGTTCCCGCCGCGCCGATCAGGCGGAAGGACATTTTATCATCGGCCTTTCCCTGGGCGAATTGGGAGAATGGGATTTTATCCACCACCATTGGTTCAAGGCTTTCTTAAACGGGCGCAAGGCGCTTTCTCATTTAAAAGATTGTGTTCGTCTGGACTCGACCTACTATGACGCCTACTTGGGGCTGGGAAGCTATGATTATCAGGTTTCGCGCTTTGGATTTTTGCTGAAGGCTGGGGCCTTTTTGGGGGGCCTTCACGCCAATGAGCGGCGCGGCATCGAACAACTGATTATCGCCGAAGATCGCGGGCCTTACAGCCGGGATCAAGCCGCGATTTTCCTGGCCACTCTCTACCTGATGGATAAAAAAGACTATAAGACCTCTTTGTCCATTATTGAAAAATTGCGCCAGAAGTATCCAGAGAGCCTTTACTTCGAATTTCTCGAGATCGCACTTCGGTCGAAGTTAGGCGAGTGGAACCGTTCGCTGGCCTTGGGACAAGATGTTTTTAACGTGGCCAAGGCCAACCCCGAGGCCTATGAAAAAAATCTTTTGGATCTCGCTTGCGGATTTAGCCCGCAAGATTGCTTAAATCCTCAAGAAAGTTATGAGATCGTCAATTGGTTTAGCCGGGCGATCGATTTTTTTCAACGTCCGGAGCAGAACGCGAATGAGGGATTTTTATCCCTGCTGCACCTTTACCGTGGGTTTGGGGAAGATTTGGAGGGCTTAAGAGACGCCGCGAAAAACGACTATCAGTGGGTTTTAGCTCATCCTGATTTTTTAGAAAGTCATAGCCAAGCAAAGGAGTGCCTTACATTTTCTTGCGGGAGGCGGGAAGTTTTAAATCTCCTGCAATTTAAGCCCGCCCGAGAGAAAACCGATAGCGCTCAATAAATTAAATCTCCTCCACTTCCACTTTGGTTGAGACCTTGGTCTTGAGACTATTGGAGATTAAACAACGTTTTTCAGCCAGTGCCAAAAGTCTGAGGGTTTTATCTTTTTCTCCCGAGGGGACTGAGATCTTGACTTCCATCAACGCTTCGGTAAACATCAGCCCTTGGGAAGTTTTTTCTAATGTGCCTTTGATTTGGCTGCGGTAATCCTTGACCGCTAACTTTGATTTTTCCGCGATGGTTTGAAAAGTCAAGAGAAGGCAAAGATTAATTGAAGAAACAAACAGATGTTCCGGGCTCCACCAGCGATTTTTCCCGCCAAACTGCGGCGGTGGTCCGGCGAGTATGGGCGGGCGGGGAGATGCCTCTATTGCGGCCTGGCGTTCGGGCGCCCAAGACAGACTTGTCTCATAATGGTGCGGAAAGGGATCGTCCATTAACGCGGGTCTCCTTGGGTTTTGGGAATGATCAAAATCGGCCAGCGGCAGGCGTGAAGGACGCGTTCGGTAATGGAGCTGAAAACAGAACCAAGAGTGGTTTTCTTGACGTCCGAACCCATGACAATCAAATCCGGGTTTTCTGATTCCGCGAATTTTAGAATTTCTTCCGCGGGGTGTCCCTCGAGAGTGACTTCGTCAATTTCGCATTGGACCGAAAGTTCCTTGGCGTTCCAAGGGCAAGGCATTTTGGGGGCGTCTGTTTCCCGTGAGTGCAAGATGACGAGTTTGGCTTTCGCGGCTTTTGCCCAGAGAGCGGCGTGGTTAAGCGCGTTTTTTCCAGTCTCTCCAAAACCGACGGGCGAGAGAATTTTTCTGACGGCATGAAGCTCCGCATGGGGAGGAACAATCAAAACAGGGAGGTCGGACCTTCTCAGCACGTTTTCGGCCACAGATCCAAGCCAGATGCGCCCGACCCAGTTTCTTCCGTGCGAGCCAAGCATAATTAAATCTGCCTGATTTTCGCGCGCGCCCAAAAGCGTCGCTTCTACCGGCGGCTCTTCTCTTAAGTCGATTTTCGCGATGTCCACTAAAAAGTCTTTGGCCCAGCGGGCGATGTGCTGGCGCGCTGTTTTGTGCGCTTCTTTTAATTCCTTGGCGAAAAAAGAAATCTGTCCTTCCGTAAAATAGGGCGGCACATCGAAATGCTGGGCATAGAGGAGAATCATCTGGGGCTTAAGAATGGGTTTGATGATTTCAGCGTATTTCATCAAGGCCTTAGAGGCCGGTCCCAAATCGCTGGCAATCAGTATTTTATGAGGCAATTCTAGATTTAAAGCCTTTTTCATTTATTCTCTCCTAGGATATGAGGCGCAAACCTCTCTCACTTTTTAGATGACATTGAGGCCAAAAAGGATTCAAAACCGACGGCGAATTGGTAATATATGGAAAGAATAATTCGCATAGGAGGCTGGCCATGAATGAGATTTCAAAAGCAGGAGGCGCTGTTTTAACACCCATGAATTCCTCAAAAGTTTTAAACGAATCCGAGCCGTCAATCCGCCTTTCCAAATATGTGAGCCCTAAAAAATACGATATCAAAATTAAAGTCGACCCCGATGCCGGGCGTTTTTCCGGCGCAGAAAAGATCGCGCTTGAGCTTCGCTCTGATGTTTCCAAAATTGTTTTACACGCCCGCGATCTTAAGATTGAAAAAGCGGAAATGGAGGGCGAAGCGCTTTCGGTTTCCGTTGATGCCGAGGCGCAGACGATTTCCTTGTCAAAGGCCTCTCCATTTAAAAGCGGGATATTGTCTTTGGAGTTTTCCGGTTCCTTAAACCGCCAGATGCGCGGCCTCTATTTGTCGACCGCCAAACACAAGGAAAAAGACGGCAAAGAAAAACTTGAAAATTACGCCTTTACTCAATTTGAGGCCATTGACGCTCGGCGCATGTTCCCCTGTTTTGACGAGCCGTCTTTTAAGGCGACGTTTAAGTTGACGGTTTCTTATCCGGAGAAATTGCGCGCTTTGTCTAATATGCCGGAAAAAAACTCTTCAGTCAAAGACGGCTGGAAGACCACCGCATTTTTAGAGACGCCGAAAATGTCGACCTACCTTTTGGCCTTGGCTGTCGCGAGGCTGGTCCCAAGTAAGACCGTTAAAGCGGGCAAGACTAAAATCACGGTTTGGACCCGCCCTGAAGACGCCAAACAGACGGGTTTCGCTTTAGAGGCCGCCCAGAAAACCTTGAGCTATTTAAACAACTACTTTAAAATTCCCTATTCTCTTCCGAAGATGGATTTGGTGGCGGTTCCCGATTTTTCCGCTGGGGCCATGGAAAATTGGGGAGCGATATTTTTTAGAGATTCCGCCGTTCTCATCGATCCAAAGATGTCTTCGATCAAGGCCAAGCAGAGGGTCGATGAGGTCGTTTCCCACGAAATTGTCCATCAATGGTTCGGCGATTTGGTGACGATGGACTGGTGGGATGATTTGTGGCTTAATGAATCTTTCGCGACCTGGCTGGCCTATAAGGTCGTCGATTATAAGCGTCCCAAGTGGCTGACATGGCAGAATTTTGAGCGCGAGCGAAGGGCGGCTTTGTCTTTGGACGCTTTAAAAAATACCCGCACCGTGAGCTCTCCGGTTCATGATCCGGCGCAGATTGAGGCGATGTTTGATGTGCTGACCTATGAGAAGGGAGGCTCTATTTTAAGGATGGTCGAGAGTTTCTTGACCGAAGCCAAGTTTCGCGACGGCGTGCGGGTCTACATGAAAAAATACCAATACGCCAACACAAAGGCGGCGGATCTCTGGAATCAGCTCAAAGCGGCTTCTCAAAAACCGGTCGACCGCATGGCGAAGGACTGGTTGATGCAGGAAGGCTATCCCATTGTTTTTGTCGAGGCTGTGGACTTGGATTCAAGAACTCTTAAACTCAGCCAACATCGCTTTATGATTGATGGAACCAAGAAAAACTCCGGGCAATTATGGACGATTCCCGTCGTGATTCGCTATAAAGACGCCGGCGGCGTTCAAACTGCGCGCTTTATCGTTGACAGCCGGGAAATGAGCGCGACCTTGCCAGGCAAGGGCAAGGTTTCCTGGCTTTATCCCAACGCGGACGCGACAGGCTATTACCGCGTTTGCCTGTCTGAAAACCTGCGCCAGAATCTTCTTCAAAATGGCCTCAAAAATCTATCGACGATAGAGCGTTCGGCTTTCTTGGCGGATCTGTGGGCCCAAATGAAAGCCGGTGAAGTCGCGATCTCGGAATTTTTAAGCGCGATGACGCTTTTAAAAGAGGATGCGTCCCGGATGATTCTTGAGGATCTCGCGGCCTATCTTAAGACCTTGTATTACACCCTCCTTAAAGACGAGGACCGACCTCTTTTCGCCAAATTTGCCGAAGAGTTGTTGGGGCGACACTGGAAAAATCTTTCTCGCGTCAAAAAAGGGGAAACTGATGAAGCGCGCCTTTCCCGCGCGGCGGTCCTCTCCGCTTTGGGGACGATCTCTCCATCTCCTGAAATTTTAAGCAAGGTCAAAAAAGACCTGGCGCTTTATCTTAAAAACCCGGAAAAACTCGACCCCACCATCGTGTTTACGGTCTTGTCTCTCAACGCTTTTCATGGGAGGGGGGAAGATTTCTCCGTTTACCAAGAGCGCTTTCAAAACGCCGCGACTCCCGAGGTCCGCGATAATTTCTTGGCGGCGATGACGGATTTTAAATCAGATCG
>JAKAQV010000022.1 GCA_021819565.1 bacterium
TCAATATCGGGTTCGGCCATCAAAGCGTCAATATTATCGGTTTTAACCGAACCTCCATAGATAATGCGCCTCTGAAGAGAAAATTCATTGTCAAACAAAGCGGCCAGACGGTTTCGGATAAAATCATGCATACCTTGGGCTTGGCCGGGAGTCGCGGTTTGTCCCGTTCCAATCGCCCAAACCGGCTCATAGGCGATAACCAAGGATTCCAATTTCTCCCGCTCAAACCCGCTAAGAGTCTCTTTAATCTGCGAATCAATCACCTCCCGGGCCTTTTGCGATTGATGTTCTTGAAGGGTTTCTCCCACGCATAAAACAGGAAATAAGCCGGAATCTAAAACCGCGCTGATTTTTTTGCGCAAGTCAGCGTTCTTTTCTCCAAAAACGACTCGCCTCTCGCTGTGTCCGATTAAAACGGCCCGGCAACCGGCGTCTCTAAGCTGCGGCGCGGAAATTTCTCCGGTAAAGGGCCCCGATTTTTCCCAAAACACGTTTTGCGCTCCCAACCAAATAGGGGTTGAAGACACGACCGCCCTGACCGCGCCAAGCGCGGTAAAAGGCACAAAAAGAGCGATATCGCAGTGCGGAGTTTCAGGCAAAGAAGACTTAATTTGTGATGCTAAAGCCTCAGACTCATCCAGCCCTAAATTCATCTTCCAATTGCCGGCGATCAAGGGCTTTCGATGTGGGACCATTCTAATTTCATTTTACCGCTTTCCGCCTCCATCGTCAATAAAACTTTTACTTTTTTACTGTCATCCTTTTTTACTTGCCGAGACTCAAGAAAAAATGTTTAGATTATGATTATGAATATTATCCCTCAAGTCATTGAAAGATCAAACCAAGGTTCCGTCATCGGCTACGATATCTATTCTCGCCTTTTAAGAGATCGCATTATTTTTGTCGGCGGATACGAAGGCGAGTTTACGACCGACTCCGCCAACATCCTCATCGCCCAACTTTTATATTTGGAATCAGACGACAACACGAAAGACATCAACCTCTATATCAACTCCCCCGGAGGCATGGTCACGGCGGGACTCGCGGTCTATGATACGATGCAATACATCAAGTCTCCGATCACCACCATCTGCATGGGAATGGCGATGTCTTTTGGCGCGGTCATTTTGGCCGCTGGCTCCAAGGGCAAACGCTTTGCCCTGCCGCAATCGCGAATCATGATTCATCAGCCCTTGGTCGGCGGAATTTCCGGACAAGCGACCGATATTATCGTGGAAGCCAAGGAAATGGCCTATATCCGCAAAAATCTTGAGCAGATCCTCGCCAAACACACGGGCCAACCAGCTGAAAAAATGGCACGGGACATGGAGCGGAATTATTATATGTCCGCAGAAGAAGCCAAGGAATACGGAATCATTGACGAGGTTCTAACCGGCGCCAAGGTCGACGCATTGCGGGCTACTCTCACCGCAAAATAATCCAAGAGCTCTCGTAGGCCGCCGTCACTCCGACAGAAGCCGAAATCCAGAACTCTAAGCATTGACAAAACCGCGTTCCTAGATTACCCTATGAGTGTCATGCCAAATCTGGAACCTTCCTTATCTTTGGGCCTGCCTCGGCGCCTGACGGAACTTTTGGTTACCCAAGGGTTTCTCAGCCAAGAGCAACTATCCGAAGCCTTAAGCGAACAGCACAAAACCGGCGGGAAGTTAGGTTCGATTTTGATTTCAAAGGGACTCTTGACCGAACAGCAGTTCCTGTCATTTTTAGGAGATCAGTGCGGAATTCGCTACGTCTCTTTGTCCGAATTTAAATTTGAAGACAATATTTTAGATCTCATCCCGGAATCCATCGCGCGCCAACATATCCTGATTCCCTGCCGTAAATCCGAGGACAATGTTTTAACCGTCGCGGTTTCCGATCCGCTCAACGTCATGGTCTTAGATGATCTCAAAATGATCACGGGATATGAGATATCGGCGGTGCTTGCCTCAGAATCCGAGATCATGACCGCTATTGATAAAGGATACCACGCGATCACTGCGGAAGAAGCCCTCGATGAAATCGTCCATCAAAGCGACGCTTCCGCCAACGCCGCTGATATCGACTTGGACAAGGAAGCGGAAAGCCAAGAAGTCGTCCAAGATGTCAGAGGCCTTGAAAAATCCGCCTCGGACGCGCCGGTCATCAAGATGGTCAATCTGATCTTATCCAATGCGGTCAAGGAGCACGCCTCCGACATTCACATCGAGGCTTTTCCCAAGGAAATACGGGTTCGCTACCGCATTGACGGCGTCTTGCATGAGAGGCCGGCTCCGCCCAAGAAATTTCATCAAGCGATGACGACCCGCATTAAAATCATGGCGAACTTAAATATCGCCGAACGCCGCGTTCCCCAGGACGGCCGCATTAAAATTAAAGCTAGCGGCAAAGAAATAGATTTACGGGTCTCGGTTCTGCCTTGCGCCCCCGGAGAAAAAATCGTCATGCGTATTTTGGATTCCTCCGGGCTTAAAGTCCAGATGAACCAACTGGGCTTTGAACCCGAAGCCTTGGCGGTATTTAACAAGTGCATGAACGCCCCCTACGGCATCAATCTCATCACGGGTCCCACGGGCTCGGGAAAATCAACCACCCTTTATTCAGCCTTGGCTAATTTAAACACCCCTGACACCAATATTTTGACCGTTGAAGACCCTGTCGAATATCAACTCCACGGAATCAACCAGGTCCAGGTCAATCCCCATGCGGGGCTGACCTTTGCCTCGGCTCTTCGCTCTTTTTTGCGCCAAGACCCCGACATCATCATGGTCGGAGAAACCCGCGATCTCGAAACCGCTCAAATCGCCATCAACGCCGCTTTGACGGGACATCTGGTCTTTACCACCCTTCACACTAATGACGCTCCAAGCTCTGTGACTCGGCTTTCAATGATGGGAGTAGAGCCCTTCTTGGTGAGCGCCTCCGTTTTAATGGTTGAAGCTCAGAGGCTGGTGCGGAGCATCTGCCCTAAATGCAAGGAAGCCTACGAAGTTGACGTAGGATCCCTGATCAAACACAATATCTCGGAAGAGGCATTAAAACCTAAAAACGGAAAGGTCACCCTTTACAAAGGAAAGGGATGCGAATATTGCGCTAACACAGGGTATCGCGGACGCTTGGGGCTCTATGAAGTTTTAGAGATTACCGACCCGATACGCGAGTTGATTTTAAATAAGGCCCCGGCGTCTGAAATAAAGAAAATTGGAGTTAAGCAAGGAATGCTGACCCTGAGAGCCTGCGCTTTAAGAAAGCTTCTCGAAGGAACAACCACCGTGGAAGAAATGATTCGCGTCACGGCCTCTGATATCGAAATATGAGCCGACACCTAAGGAGAAATTATGCCCTCTCTCAGTGAACTCTTTATCCTGATGCATCAGCGCGGCGCCTCCGATTTGCATTTGACCGTTGGAGCTCCGCCGACTCTTCGCATTGATGGAGAACTCGTGCCCACCCCCTTTGAGAAACTGACGCCGGAAACGACCCAGCAATTGATTTTCTCGCTTCTTAATGAACAGCAAAAACAACGCTTTGACTCAACTAATGAGCTCGATCTGGCCTTGGGCATCAAGGGCATTGGACGCCTGCGCGTTAATATCTTTAGACAGCGCGGGGCTGTCGGCGCCGCCATTCGATCTATTCCCAATCAATTTAAGACCTTTGAACAACTAGGCCTTCCCAAAGCGGTAGAGGATCTCGTCAATATCCCCAAAGGGCTGATCTTAGTCACCGGTCCAACCGGTTCCGGGAAATCAACCACTTTGGCTAGCATTATCGACTACATCAACGAGCATCACACTCTCCATATCGTGACCGTTGAAGACCCCATTGAATACGTCCATTCACACAAAAAATCCATCATCAATCAAAGAGAAGTAGGCCAAGACACGGAAAGTTTTCCCACCGCCCTCAAATATGTTCTCCGCCAAGATCCCAATGTCATTTTAATCGGGGAGTTGCGAGATCTAGACACAATTTCATCGGCGCTGACCATCGCGGAAACCGGGCACCTGGTTTTTGGAACCCTGCACACCAACGATTGCGCGCAGTCCATCAACCGCCTCATTGACGTTTTCCCGCCGCATCAGATCAATCAAATCCGCGTTCAACTCTCCTTTGTTCTCCAAGCCGTATTGTCCCAACAGCTTTTGTCGAACGCTTCGGGAACGGGAAGGTCCTTGGCCTGCGAACTTCTGATGGTCACCTCGGCTGTCCGCAATTTAATTCGGGAACAAAAAATAGAGCAGATTCAGCTCTCGATTCAAACCGGAGCTAAATTTGGAATGCAGACGATGAACCAGTCCTTGGCGAATTTATGCCGCGCACGAAAAATCACTCTCCAGGAGGCCTTTTTACACTCAACGGACCCGGAAGATCTCAAGAGACTTCTCAATCAAAGCCAAGTACCGGTCTGAGATGAACGATGCCTACATTTGCCTATAAAGTTAAAGCGGGAGACGGGAAAATAACCTCCGGCGCCATTGACGCCGATGCCCCGCGTTCCGCCATCGATCGCCTACGAGCCCAAAAACTCGTCGTTCTCGAAATCGCCGAAAAAAAGGCCGGAATGTCGGATAAGTTTAAGGGTTTTCTTAAAGGCAAAGTCTCTTCAAAAGAGCTGACTCTTTTTTCCCGCCAGCTCGCGACATTGGTCGCGGCCGGAGTGCCTATCGTCCAAAGCCTCAGCATTTTGGAGGGACAGGCGGAAAGTAAAAACTTCCACGAAGTCTTGACCGCGGTCAAAGCCGACATCGAAGGCGGCCTATCTATTTCTGACGCTCTCAAAAAACATCCGCGCGCTTTTCCCGATCTCTATACCGCGATGGTCAAGGCCGGAGAGCTCGGCGGAATTCTCGATTCCATTCTTGAACGCTTAAGCGTCTATTTGGAAAGTTCCGAAGCCCTTAAGGGCAAGGTCAAATCGGCGATGACCTACCCCATCGTCGTTTTAAGCATCTGCGCTGCGGTCACGATTTTCCTCCTCATCTTCGTCATCCCCACTTTTAAGTCGATTTTTGCCAGTTTCCATTCCGCCCTGCCAGCCCCGACCCAAGCGCTTCTCGATCTGTCGGATTTTCTCAGACACAATTTTTGGATTATCTTCGTCGTCCCGCTGGCCGCCTGGCGGGGGTTTAAGGTCGCTTACGCCAATCCCAAAAGTCGGAGATGGATCGATGGGCAGATACTCAAACTCCCTATGTTTGGAGTGCTACTTCGCAAGTTCGCCATCGCCCGCTTTTCAAGAACTCTTGGCACTCTCGTAAAATCCGGAGTTCCCATTCTCCAGGCTCTTGAAACCGTCGCTCAAACCGCCGGAAACGTAGTCATCGAAGACGCCATTTTATCGGCAAGACAGGCCATTAAAGAAGGCGGACATTTAAGCGAACCTCTTAAAAAATCCGGAATTTTCCCGACCATGGTGACCTCCATGATATCCGTCGGAGAAGAAACAGGGAACCTCGATCAGATGCTCCAGAAAATAGCCGATTTTTATGACGGCGAAGTCGACGCCGCCGTCAAAGGCCTGACCTCGATGATCGAGCCTATCGTGATCGTGATTATGGGAATTGTCATCGGTTCTATTGTCATCGCGATGTTTCTGCCGATGTTCGACATGGATGAACTGGTCAGCAAAACCCAGTAGACGCTATTGATTTAGAAGTTTTTTATCCCTAAGAAAGCGGTGATAGCCAATTCCAAAGCGATGGGCCTCATCCCTGAGGTGTTCCAAAAGATTGCGAGCCAAGCTCCCGCGCTCCAGGATAATCGATTGCGATTGGCCAGGAATAAAGACCTCTTCCAGACGCTTGGCCAAGGAAATCACCGGTATAGAAACTCCAATTTCTTTAAGCGCCGCCTCCGCCGCGGACAATTGTCCCTTGCCGCCGTCAATTAAAATCAAATCCGGATAAGGCTGATTTTCTCTTTTGAGCCTAAGATATCTTCGGCGCACGGCTTCTCCCATCGATTTAAAGTCGTCAATCCCAGAGGTCTCTTGAATCCGAAAACGCCGGTAATGCGCCTTATGCGGAACCCCTCCTTTAAAACAGACCATCGCGGCCACGGTTTCATGCCCCTGAAAATGAGAGATATCAAAACACTCGATATGAAAAGGCGGAGTTTTGAGAGACAAGGCTTGTTGAAGCGCGCTCACCGCACGGGAAGAACTGACGGTCTCGCTTAAATCCTCGGATTTAAGCGCCCGCAAGCGCACGTTTTCCCCCATCTGAGACAAGGCAGAAACGCTGTCTCTTAAGCGCGCCGCCCGCTCGTAATCGAGTTTGGAAGAAGCGGTCTTCATTTCTTCAATGAGAGACTTTTTAAGTTTCTGATATTCCCCATTGAAGAAAAATTTCGCGTTTTCAACCTCTCGACGATATTCCTCATGCGAAATGAGTCCGGCGCAAGGCGCCGGGCAATCGCCGGTATGATAATAGAGACAGGAATTGATTTTTGCCGGAGATAAGGGGCGCTCAAACCCGAAATCCCAACGGCAGGGCCGCAAACGAAAGTATTTGCGCCGCCACAAAAAACGCAAGAGCGCGCGCACGGGAGAAACCTTGGGGAAAGGGCCAAAATAAGCGGCGCCGTCAGAACTTTTTCTGCGCGCCAGGAAAATTCGCGGAAAATCCTCCTGGAGACTAATTTTGACATAAGGATAGGCCTTGTCATCCTTAAGCGCGATATTAAAAAAAGGCTTTTTCTCTTTAATGAGGCTCCGTTCGAGCAAAAGAGCTTCTCTTTCCGAGTCGCACGGGATATAATCAATTTTTCGGATTAATGGCACCAAAACCGAGGTTTTTAAGTTCGCGCGCTCCGGATTAAAATACTGCGCGACGCGCTTGGCCAAATCCTTGGCCTTGCCAATATAGAGAATTTCCGAAGCGGCATCTCTCATCAAATACACCCCGCAAGCATGCGGCACGTGCCCGTAGATGTCTTTTCTATTCATGTCTATTGACAGAAGGAACTCTAATGAGTGACGCCCAAAAACTCACCATTTCGGTGGAGAGTAATCACTCGGGATTCTCACCTTAGGAGATTTTCTGGGTAGATAGAGGCTTTAGCGGGTAATTTAGTCCTCATTTATAAGCTTCTTGGCTTTTCCGTCCCAGGCTTTTTTCTCTTTCTCGCTCAAAAATTTCTTGTGCACGATGGCTTCGTAGACGTTCTCTTTAAACCAGTCTAAATACATATGATAGATGCCCTTTGTCCCGACTTTATCTCCCCAGGAATTTTCCACCCTGAATTTCACTATTGGAGCCTTTTCATCCGGACGATCGTAACCGGTGAAGGCCATGGCGTGATTGGGCGTTCTAAGCCAAAGATAGGTCGCATCATCTCGGGATATTTTTTCTTTTTTCTCGGCCTCGGAAAAGCCATAGATGGATTTCCGATCATAAATTTGCGGATGCATGATTCCGGTGGTATTGTCGGTGTCCCTGCCCATTTCAGCCGCAAACCAGATGGGATGGCCTTCATCGATGGAGGCTGCGACCAATTCCGCCATGCGCTCCGCTCCGACTTGGATGAAGCGGTGATTAAAGGCGGGATCCCCCGGTTTTGAAGCCCCAATGGCTGAATCCTCCACTTCATAGACGGCGCCCTTTTCTTTTCGGGAATAATTGGCCATGGTGACATAGTCTTCAGGGTTAAATTGAGCTACTTCTTTTGAAAACTCTTGCGGCGTATAACGGGTAATCTTCGCCGGAATTTTCGAGACTTCCTCCGGCTTGTCCACTTTCGCGTCTTGCCTGAAATCAAATTCCGTTGGGGGCGTTCCCAAATGAGTGGAGAGAATTTTCCAGATTCGCCTCAGGGCTTGTTCCTTTATTTGGGAGGCTTTTTTTGCCGTACCCAGAGACGGATTTTGGCGCATGAGATTCATCAACTCCGATGCGTAGAGCGAAAGAGAAGACTGAATTTCGCTTCCCAAGAGGGCGCTGTTTTGAGAGCTTGCGGTTTCCGCCATCGCCCGTTTCGGGACAAGCCCGTATTTTGAGACTAGGAACTGAAACCAGTTGAACCAGCCGCCGTCCCCGATTTTAGTATTCGGAGTCATGAGAGATCGAAATTTCTGATCGGGAATATTCGCGCCGGACATCTGGGCAAGGGCAACTCTAAGGGTCTTTTCCATATAGCTGTTTGATTGCTCCAGCATACTGAAAAAATAAATATAGTTTTCGGAAAACTCGAAATCCTTCGGCAGCTTTTTTTCGACCAAGAGATGAGATCGAATCGCGTTAAGTCCGGCGAAAATCCAGCAGCGTCCGGACTGTGCTTGATCCGTGATAAGGCCATCCGGGACTTTGACGGTGTACTGATCGTTGTGCTGGGCGATCACTTTCCGGTTGAGAGCGACTTTATCAAAGCCGAGATTTTCAGCGGCATCTCTAAGCCTTTGAACTTCTGGAGATGCCTTGGCATTGTCTTCCTTCATTTTTTCGACCCAATCGGACGGAATATCCTTGCGCCCCTTTGCGACTTCTATCATCTCCTTTAACTGCCGCAGGGCCATGTTTTTGGAAGCGAATTTCTTTCCAAGGGAGGCTTTCCGTTTGCGGGTAGCCTTAGAATTTTTCCGGGTATTTATTTTTTTGAGAGAGTCGTTTTGAAGCTCAGGAGAAGAGCCTTCTTTTTTTAATGATTGACCGGACAGTGCAGCCTGATTTTGCGAAGCGGGCAGCAAAGACTCTGTTTGAAGCGGCGCCGGGACGGAGGGGATATCAAGAGGGACGTTGCCGTTCTCAATTTTTTCTCCGAGGGAGGGACTCAAGGCGCTCTGCCCGATTCCTGAGGGTACCGCCTCTAAGGCGGGCGCTTTTTCCGAAAATTCAACGGCTGAAACCGAGGGCGGAATTTGCAGAATCAAAAAGGAAGCGATGAGGGCCAGTCTTATCCATGTATCGAGTCTCGGCATTTTATTCATCGAATATCTCCAGGCGATTGTTTTTTCCTTCCACAGTATTATACGGAGGTTCCTTTTATTCTGGAAGGGCCATTAGGCCTAGGAGTTTCATGGGTCTTTAGGTCTCAGGGGTAAGCCCTACGTAAATGACTATTGACAAACGAAAAACCGGGGGTTACACTTGGAAGAGATGAGAAAATCACCCGGGCGTTTTTTATGGGCGCTCGCGGCCTTGGTCTTGGCTTTTGCCTTGCTGGCAAACCAGGCCTTTGCTACGGCTTTAGATTCAAGTTTGATTACGGCCGTCAAGCAAGGCCAAGAAAGTACGGCTCTTAGTCTCTTATCCCAGGGAGCCAATCCCAACGCCTTTGATTCCTATGGGTATACGGCGACTATGTGGGCGGTCAGCCGCGCGGACTCTTCTCTTTTATCGGCTCTTTTAAAAGCGGGAGGAGATCTGACTCACGTACCAGCCTCCTTTAACCCCGTCATCGAAGCCGCAAAGGCGGGAAATGCGGGAAATATTTCGATTCTAAGCTCCTTAAGCTATGCCGTCAATACCCCCGACGCTCTTGGAAATACCGCCCTGATGTATGCCGCGGTCATCGGTTCCACCTCTTCGGTTCAGGCCCTGCTAAGCGCGAAAGCCAATATTAACGCGCAAGATGTCCATGGTCAAACGGCCTTGATTAAATCCGCGCAGAATGGGGACGCCGCCATGGTCACATTTCTCGCTTCTAACGGCGCCAATATCAACGCCCAAGACCATTTTGGATACAGCGCGCTAATGTGGGCGGCGCACAATGGTCAACTCGCCGTAGTCCAAGCCCTTCTATCGAGCCATGCTTTGACCTCCCTTCAAGGTCACGATGGAATGACAGCCTTAAGCATCGCCCAAAAGCGCGGCTACGCCCAAATTGCCAATATCCTTAAAGGCTAAATTCCAAAAAAATAAGCTAAACTTAAGGCATGGACGCGCAAGCCAATGACGATAATGGCTCTAATGCCCCGGTTGTTTCGTCGCTCAAAAGTAAACTTGTTTTTTTTAAGAAAGGATTTCGCAAAAGGCCCTCTGCCCTGTTTGGGTTGTCCTTGATTTTATTTTTTGTCCTCATCGCGGCCTTCAGCTCTTGGCTCGCTCCCGTGCCGCCGGACAGCCGAAACCCCTATTTGATTCCAGAATTTGGATACAGTCCAGAGCCTAAACTTCCCAGTCACTCCCATCCCTTTGGGACGACCGAGGACCAGTATGACCTCTATTACGGCATGGTCTGGGGAACCCGCACCGCGCTTAAGGTCGCCGTAATCGTGGTTGGGTTTTCGGTGCTGCTTGGGATTTTTCTGGGAGGTCTTTCCGGTTATTTCGGCGGCTGGGTGGATGAACTCATCATGCGCTTTACCGACGTAATTTTAGCCCTGCCCAGCCTTCTTCTGGCGGTCGTCATCGTCGCGATCACCGGCCCCAGCCTCAGCCATGTCATGATTTCCGTCACCGCCGTTTCTTGGCCGTCATATGCGCGACTCCTTAGAGGAGACGTTCTCGCCATAAAAAATCGAGAATTTATTCAAGCCTCGCGCGCCTTGGGGGCTTCTCACCTGAGAATATTTTTAAGGCATATTCTCCCCAACTGCATTTACCCGATACTCGTTCTCGCCTCCTTGGACATGGGTTCAATTGTCATCACCGCCGCGGCTTTGAGCTTTCTGGGTCTGGGAGCGCCCCTGGGATACGCCGATTGGGGGCAACTCATTTCTCTTTCCCGAAACTGGATTATGGGTTCTTCCGGAAACCCCTTCGCCTATTGGAACACCTTCACCATCCCGGGACTAGCAATTTTTCTCTTTGTCTTGGGCTGGAATCTGTTGGGCGATGGGCTCAGAGACATACTCGATCCCCGGCAAGGATAGCTATTTGACTCTTGGTTCTCCGTTTGAGAAAATGAATCCATGAAGACACTTAACGACCTTTTAGATCATGCGGCCCAAACCGCGGCGCCGCGCGCGGGCCTACTCACCGCGGAAAAATTTATTTCTTACGCGGAACTAGAAAACCGCGTTCTCTTAGCGGCATCGGGCCTCAAAACGCGCGGAATCAGAAAAGGCGATCGCGTCGCCATCGTCCACAGAAACGACCCGGTCTTTATCGAGGCTTATTTTTCTCTCTCTCGCTTGGGAGCCCTCGCGGTCCCTATCAACTATATGATCCATAACCCGGAAGAATTGGCCTATATGCTCAATGATTGCGGAGCCTCCGGCATCGTCACCCAAAAAGAATTTTTAAAAGGGCTTAGAGAAGCCGTTAAAATTATGCCGAAAGCGCCTCGTCTGTGGATTAGCGACGCCTTGAGTTCGGAATGTCATGAAAATGAAGAACCCTTTTCGGAACTCTACACAGGCCAAGCCCAAAGCTTAGACTCGAACATTTCCGAAGATGATGTCGCCGCCATACTCTACACCTCGGGGACGACCGGCAAACCCAAGGGAGTCATGCTCACGCATAAAAACCTAGTTACCAACACCGAAGGCGGCATCGCCCGGCTCAATCTCTTTTCTCATGATTCCAGCCTCGCCATTTTGCCGATGTTTCACACCTTGGCTTGGACCGCCAATGTTTTGGTTTCGATGCGCTTGGGTTCCCGATTAGCGATCGCTCCCTCCATTACCCCTCCCAAACCATGGCTGAACCTCATGGCCAAGAGTAAAACCACATTGTTTTTAGCGGTGCCCCAGATTTATTCTCTCTTAGCCAAATCTTCCAAAGGGCTTAAAGGTTTCGTTTTGCGCCATTGGTATTTCCGAAAGGTGCGCATGGCGGTCTCGGGAGCGGCGCCTCTTCCCGTGGCGACGCTCGAAAATTTTGAGCGCTCATTTAAAGTAAAAATTCTCGAGGGTTATGGCCTGACTGAAACATCTCCGGTCATCACCATTAATTCCCCCGAACGCCCCAAGCCCGGCAGCGTGGGAAAGCCCATCGACGGCGTAGAGGTTAAAATCATCGATGATGCAGAGCGCACACTTAAAGCCGGAGAAGAAGGCGAAATCTGCGCGAAAGGCAATTGCGTGATGAAAGGGTATTACAACCTTCCCGAAGAGACAAAGCAAACCTTCACTAAGGATGGTTGGCTTAAAACCGGAGACATAGGAACTTTAGACGAGGAGGGATATCTCTTCATTCGCGACCGCAAAAAAGACATGATTATTATTAAGGGGCTTAAAGTTTTCTCGGCCCAAGTCGAGGCGGTTCTGGCGGAAAACCCGGAGATTCTCGAATCCGCCGTCATCGGAGTGCCCGATGAACATGGCGATGAAATCATTAAAGCCTTTATCGTTCTCAAGCCGGGCTCGAAAGAAGACAAACCATCACTGATGAAATACTGCCGGGAAAAGTTTGACTCCTATAAACGCCCGCGCGATATAGAGATTGTCGAGTCCTTGCCCAAAAATTCTCTCCAGAAAATTCTCAAAAGGACCTTGCGCGAGATGGAAATTAAAAAGCGCGCGGCGTCTGTCGGTTAAGCGAGTGCCCGCTCTGGTAACCCGCTGGCCCAGGGAGGCCGCCGAACTTCTGTCTATTGCCGCCGACTTCGACCCAAACCTATTTGCGGTCGGAGGCTCGGTCAGAGACGTCTTTCTTAAGCGGCCCATCTACGATCTTGATCTAGCCTCTTTTTCAGCCGCCGCGTTGTCTAACAAACTGGCTTCCATTCTCCGGGCAAAGAAAATCACTCTCGATGAAGACAACATAGTCTTTCGACTCATTCTTCCCAATCGTTACCAAGAAACTCGTCAAATAGACATCGCTCAAATACAAGGAAAGAGTATTGAAGAAGATCTCAAACGGCGAGATTTCACCGTCAACGCAATGGCCTGGTCTTCCTCCAAGAAAAACTTTTTAGACCCGCGAGAGGGAATGAAAGATCTCGCGAAAAAAACCATCCGCTGTAGGTCTGAAAAAATACTGCGCGCCGATCCTTTGAGAATATTGCGCGCCTTTCGTCAGTCTGCTCAGCTTGGCTTTAAGATAGAAAAAAATACTTTAAAACTCATCAAAGAAGTCAAAGCCTTGACGCTGAAATCCGCCAGAGAAAGAATCCGAAGCGAAATTCTGGCCCTGCTGGAAGTCCCGGGCTCCTCGCAACAACTCCTAGCGATGGATGAATGCGGAGTTTTGACTTCCCTATTTAAGGATTTGGAGTCCCAGAGAAATACCGCGGTTGAATACTACGGGAAAGGCGGGGTCCTGACTCATTCTCTCACCGCGGCCCAAAGAGCCGATTTTTTGATGAGTCACCTCAAACTCATTTTTCCAAAAGATTATCCCGCCATCAGAGAATGTCGAAGAAACATCGTCATTCTCGCCGCCCTTCTCCATGATATCGCCAAACCTGAGACCGCCCGGGTCATCAAAGGACGACTCCATTTTTTCGGGCATGATTTAGCGGGCGCCGCGAAAGTCTCTAAACTCCTTGAAGGCCTTCGTTTTTCAAGAGAAGAAATATCTCTTATCGAATCGGCCACGCGCCATCATTTAAGGCCGGGTTATTTGGCCGAGTCAGAGCAGATTACCGAGAGAAGCCTTTACCGATTTTTCCGAGACACGGGAAAAGACGCGCTTTATGTTCTCTTAACCGCTTGGGCCGATCATGCCAGCTATATACCGGAAAAGTCGCTATTAAAATTCTTGCCTCTTGCAAGAAAACCCGTTGGAAAAGGTCTGGAAAAAGCCCCGCAAGCTCTCAGAAAGACCCTGCGGCATCTTCAAACCGTCAACCTTTTAGTCTCCCGGCTTTTAAACCCCCAAAAAGAAGCCGTCCCGACCCCGCTGGTTAATGGAAACGATATCATGAAGGCGCTTAAAATTTCTCCAGGCCCTGAAGTCGGGAATATGATTGAAAAAATACGGGAAGAGCAAGCCCTAGGCAAGATTAGAACTAAAGAAGAAGCCCTTCATTTTTTAAGCGCTTTTCACCGCCAGGCGCTTGCCAGGCGAAGCGGCACCTGACAGCGATCCGCGAAATAAGGAATCAAGGCCTTAATAAATGGAACCTGCTTTTCCGCCGCTTCTTCTCCCGCCCGGATAATTTCCTGAGCGCGATGGAGATCGCTCCAGGAAAACCCCTTAATATCCGGCTGAATGACAATTTGAGAAAGTCCGGAACGCGATTTGGCGATTTCATATTCCGCAGTATAAATCATATGAAAAAAAACCCGCGCAAGACTTGGGGCGCCTAAAATGGCGGGCGCTTTAGGATTTTCCGTACTGTGATCTTTTCTACCGGTATAACTAGAAGCCGGCAAGGTTAAATTAATTGAAATTAAAACATCCGCTCCTTGATCGGAGACCACGCGAACGGGAACCGGATTTACCAATCCCCCATCGATGAGATATCTCCCATTCATCAAATAGGGCTCAAAGATAACCGGCAAGCTTGAGCTAGCTCGAACCGCTTCCGCCAAATTGCCATCGTTGATAATGATTTCTTCTCCGGTTTCAATATCGGTGGCCACGCAAGCGAAAGGAATCTCGCAATCTAAAAACTTTTTTTGCCCAAAAAGAGAGCGGTAAAGATTGAGTAAAGAATCCCCCGAAAAAATGCCAGAACGCGGAACGCTTAAATCAAGGAAAAGCCGGCTATACATCCAAAATTTGTCTATGCGCAAAGCGACGCTCTCCATTTCCTCTGGCTCCATCCCCACCGCCGCCAAGCCGCCAATCAAGGCGCCCATCGAAGTTCCGGAGACAAGGTCAATGGGAATTCCCTCCCGCTTAAACACCTTTAGAATGCCAATAATGGAATAGCCCAAAGCCGCGCCGGAACCGCAAGCAAGGCCGATCCGAATATGCCCTAAACGGCGCGCTAAACGCTCAACAGCCGAGCGGGTTTTTGGAGAAGTTTCAAGAGCTTCATAAATCCCAAATCCGGAGTTCATTTTTTCCTTAATAACGGAATTCCAGGGAATGACTAAATCACGGCCTTGCCCGGCGCGCAAAACATCCTCCGGAGGATTATCTCCGCACCAGGCGCGCAAAAGCCTGGACTCCGGGACCAAGGGAGAAAACTCTTCTTCTAATTTTCGGTATTGCGACAAGCAAGAAATCGAACCAAGCAAGACGACCTTATCGGCCTCAAGCAAAACTTTTTCTTCGACAGGCCCCACAGGTCCACTTAAGCTCACTAAAACTAAGTCATGGGCCTCGCGTAAAAAATTGACAAAAAGATAAATTCCTGACAAAAGACTCCCTGATAAATTTTCGGCCGGGATGCTTAAAACTTCAAGGCCCGAGACATGCTGCTGGGACAAGGTTCGAATTCTCCCCGGATCCCGCAAATTCATGCTCAAAAGAAGCTGACGGGTAACCGGTTGAGATTTAAAGCCCAAATATTGAGCCACGGCCCCGGCATCAGGATTCATGTCTATCAGCAAAACCCGTCGGCGAGTTTGTTCCAGCAGCTGAAGTCCGAGATGCACGCTCAACAAATGTCTTTCTTCGGTCTCGCAAGCGCAGTAAAAAGCGAAAAATTGGGTAGACTCCGCCAATTTTTTAGGCGCTCCGCGAGTTGTCTGAATCAAGCGTTTGGTGAGAACATGAGTCAGGTGAATGGAGATAGAGGGATTTTCTCTCAAAATTTCATGAAAATCCGCTCTCGGAAGCCGGAGAAATTCGCAGGTGCTGACCAATTGGACGCTGGCCGTCCGGCGCTCTCCCGTCAAAACGCCGCCTTCCCCCAAGGTCTCGCCTCGTCCCAAGAAGGCGTCGACAACTTCTTCATTCCCTCTTAAATGAACCACGCGCACTAACCCCGAGGCGATGATAAACAGATCATCCGGCTCGTCGCCTTGTCTAAAGAGAGTCGCACCCTTGGGCAAGGACAACAACTGCATTTTCTGGGCGATTTTCCGCAATTCTTCATTAGATAGGCCGGAAAAAATAGGAATACCCGCCAGAAACAACTCCCATGCGGAAATCTCTTCCGGGGTCATAGCTTTAGTATAATGCCAAAAGGGCGTTAGCGCAACCCTCAGGCTTGGTTAACGCGTCAAAGATTGGCAAACTAAAAGCGCGATGACGGTCTTAGAATCCTTGATTTCGCCGCGGTAGAGAAGTTTGAGCGCCTCGTCAAGAGAAATCACGATTCGATCGATAAATTCGTCGTCATCGGGAGAACTGGCCCCAGGTTTTATTTTTCGAGCGATAAACAGATGCAAAATTTCATTAGCGAAAGCCGGCGTCGGCCAATAACTCAACAGCGGTTCTATCCGCCCGCCGGAATATCCGGTCTCTTCTTTCAATTCTCTCCTGGCGCAAACGACGGG
>JAKAQV010000023.1 GCA_021819565.1 bacterium
TCTCCTTAGGACGGAGTAGCTCTATCCATTGAGCTATCGGGGCTCAAAGAGATTCTTCAATACTCTAACAGAGAATGAATGCGCTGACCGGTTAATTTTTGCCGGCCTTTGAGAGCTCTAAGCTCAAGTAAAAACGCCAGCCCCGCGATTTTTCCGCCGATTTTTTCTAAAAGCCGACAAGCGGCTTGGGCCGTTCCGCCGGTCGCTAAGACGTCATCGACTAATAAGATGTTTGTCCCCGCGGGAAACGCGTCGGCGTGGGCTTCAAGAACGTCTTGTCCGTATTCCAAATCATAGTTGACAGACACGGTTTTCCGGGGAAGCTTTCCTTTCTTGCGGACCAGGATGACTCCGGCTCCCAGGCGATAAGCGATCGGGGTGGCGAGCAAAAATCCGCGGGACTCGATTCCGGCGACGATGCCGATTTTTGCGTCCTTAAAAGGATCCGCCATCTGATCGATGGCGGATTTAAAAGCCTTGGCGTCAGCCAAAAGAGGAGTGATATCTTTAAATACGATTCCCGGCTTTGGAAAATCGGGGACGTCAACGATTGATTCTTTTAATTGGGCGCTCATTATTTCCTCTTGCTTTTTTTAGGATGATGGGTTTTAAGTGAGTGTTTGCTTGCCGCTTTTTTGCGTTTGCTTTTTAAAAGGGTTTGAGTGAGCCGCGGAATTCTTCGCCGCATGAGTGAGAGCTCGTTGGATGATTTCTTCCTGCGGAGAACGGGATGGCCCAGAATATCGGTTCTCTCCGGATGGGCATGCCAGCCTGGCTGGAGATTGGGCGTCTTGTATTTTGAGTCTTCAACTTCAATGAGGCCCATTCGGTTTGACACCCGTCTTAAGCGCAATAAAGCTCTTTCCTCAATTTGACGGATTCTCTCTCTTGAAAGCCGCAGGCGTTTGCCTACCTCTTCAAGGGTCATCGGATTTTGACCGGTGAGGCCGTAGCGAAGCTCGATAATCATGCGTTCGCGGTTGCCGATTTCGCGAATGGCCTCGTTGAGCTCGTCGTGGAGTTTAAGTACCGAAAGAAGGTTGTCGGGAGAATTATTCTCCGAATCTGAAAGGGTGTTTTCTACCGTCAAATTTTCTTCCTCGCTGTCGATGGGGGCGTCAAGAGATCCAATTCCGCGGGTCGCCTCGGCGGTGTCTAAAACGGCGCGCACCTGCCTTGCGTTCCAGCGCATTTTTTTGGCCATCTCTACCAAACTCGGTTCTCGTCCAAGTTTAGTGCGCATCTTCTCCCATTCTCTCAGCCATTTTCGCAAGGCCTCCCAAGCATGGGGAGGAACGCGGATGGTTTTTGACTGCTCTTCAACCGCGCGGCGGATGGATTGTTCTATCCAATAAGAAGAATAAGTTGAAAAACGAAATCCTTTCCGTGGATCGAATTTTTCAATGGAGCGAATAAGGCCGATGTTGCCTTCCTCAACTAAATCCATGAAATCGATGCCTTGCCGGTGATATTTTTTCGCGATGGGAACTACCAGGCGCAAATTAAGCTCCATGATGCGTTTCTTGGCTTCATGGTCGCCTCGCTTGGCCCGTTTCCAAAGCTTGTGCATTTCTTCACGATCTACGGGCGGAAGTTTTTGTATGCCCTTAAAATACTGGTTGAGCGAATCAATGCTTGCTTCAGTCATGCGTTCTCCTAGTATTTTTTAACGACGGATATTAAACCCTAATTCTGATTCTTGAACAGGACGCGCTTCTTGAACCAAGGAGGCGATCTTTGCTCGTCCCAGGCCCGTTTCTAATTTTTTCATGAACTCTTTAATCTTGGGGTCTGCGCCTTGAACTTCTCCTTCCACCATTCCATCTTCTCTATTGCGGATCCACCCCGAGAGACCCAAGGCTTCTGCGAATTCCTGGGCCGACCAACGCAATCCCACCCCTTGGACATCGCCGCCGGCAATGAAATGAATCCGCTTCATCTAAAAACTCGGGGCACTGAGATTTGAACTCAGAACCTCTTGGTCCCGAACCAAGCGCTCTGCCAATTGAGCTATGCCCCGTAAATCGTTTTTTCGGGAATGAACTAGATAAAACATCGGGGACCCGGGAATCGAACCCGGAGTCTCTCCCACCCCAAGGGAGCGCTCTACCATTGAGCCAGTCCCCGAAAAAACAAAAAACCTCGAAAAATCAAAGCCCTCAAACTATCTGGAGCTCCATACTCTATAAAAATTTGAATTAAGATGAAAGTTCCCTGACTGCCGCGCGCAACTCTTGGCGAATTTCTTCCAAGGCCTTAAAAAACGAGGGGTCAGGGGTCGTGGAAATTTTAGAGACGCTGGGCGTTTCCCTGCCTCCTTTCTTGAATTCTTTTAAAACGGTTTTTCGCGCGCCCAAGAGCGTCACCTTTTGATCGATGATGAGTTCTTTGAGCCGCAGAAGAGAGACGATGTCCTTGCGCTCGTAACGGCGATGCCCGCTGGGTATTCGAGACGGGCGGGGAAGGCCAATGCGTTTTTCCCAATACCTTAACGTATAGGGCTTAATCTGGCAAAAGCGGCAAACCTCGCCCATGGTGAAAAATTTTTTGTCGGGCAAAGCCCCCAAATAATCCGACATTCCGCTTAAGGGTTGAGAAGATTGCGAGAAGCTTTAAAACGGACGCTTCTGCGTTCCGGAACCGACACCGAGGCCCCGGTTTTTGGATTTCGGCCCGAGCGCGCTTTTCGGTATTTGACGCGGAAAGTTCCGAAGTTGGAGATGACGACTTTTTCATCTTTCCTTAGAGCTTCTCCAATGGCTTCAAAAGCGGTTTCAACGGCCGTGGCGGCTTCGCTTTTGGCGCTTAGAGTTTTTGCGACGGCTTTGATGACATCCAATCTATTCATGACTGCGGCTCCTCGGAAGACGCTGGCGGAGAATTGTCCTCGCCGCTGTCTTTCTTTTTCTCGAGATCTTTAAATATATCTTCCGGCTTTAAACTTTTTAATTCATCTTTAAATTTGGAGACTTCCTCTTCGGTGATGGGTTTGGCGAGAGTTTGGCAGCGGTCAAAAACGCCGCTGTCTACGTAAATAGGGCAACCGACCCTGACTGCGACCGCGATGGCGTCGGACGGGCGCGCGTCTAAAGTGATTGTGGAATTTCCCTTGTGGATATGAATTCGCGCGTAGAAAGTGTTTTCCTTGATGTCTGAAATCACGGCTTTGTCAACCGTGTATCCGAGGGTCTTGATGGTTGAAACCAATAAATCATGAGTCAGGGGCCGCGGTAAAACGATACCGGAGAATCGAATGGCGATGGCTTGGCTTTCGGCGATTCCAATCCATATCGGGAGAAGGCGATTTCCGCTGAGTTCTTCTAGGAATATGATCGATTCATTGACCATGGTCGCCAGCGAATAAATGCGGACTTCTAGGTCTTGGGGATTCTTCGCTTTAGCCATCAGTCTATTTAACCAAATCCTGAGAATTTAGAAAAGAGAAGGGCTTTGAACGGCTTTCTCGATTTGATTGAGTAAGAGATCTAATCCTTCTCCCGTTTGGGCCGACACCAATAAGCGGTTCGGATAGCGAATTTCTAAAGCCGCGCGATTTTGAAAATCCAAAGCGTCGGCCTTATTGAGAATTTTAATCTGCGGAACTTCCGTGGCATTTAGTTGTATCAAGGTTTTTGAGACCGCCTGGTCTTGGGTCTCGATATCCGTTGAAGTCGCATCGGATACGATAAGGAGACAATCCGCTTGGGGAATTTCTTCTAAAGTGGAATGGAAGGCCGCAATCAAGGTCGTCGGCAAGCGCTGGATAAAACCGACCGTGTCGGTTAAAACGGCGGGAGTTCCTTGGGGCAGGCG
This sequence comes from bacterium, assembly GCA_021819565.1. Lineage (GTDB taxonomy): Bacteria > Elusimicrobiota > Elusimicrobia > UBA1565 > UBA9628 > JAKAQV01. The sequence goes on from JAKAQV010000023.1 coordinate 3,814, forward strand.
GAGTTTTCGGGAGTGAGGATCGAGGGTCGCGAATAGTTTGTCATCCGCATATACCATTTTGGGGCTTCCGCTCAGAGAGTTTAGCAAGGTCGACTTTCCCGCGTTGGTGTATCCGATAATCGCGATTTGTTTGGCGCTGCCTTCAAGGCGGCGCTTCCGGCGAACAGCGCGGCTTAGTTTAACCTTTTCAAGGTCTTTTTTTAAATGCCGGATGCGGAGTTGAATGTGCCTTTTTTCATATTCTAGCTGGCGTTCTCCGGGTCCGCGCGTTCCAATTCCCCCCACCTGCTGCGAAAAACCTCTCCAAGATCCCGTCAGTCGCGGCAAGAGATAAGACAACTGCGCCAGTTCCACTTGAATCTTTCCCTCGCGGGTTTGGGCTCTTTTAGCGAAAATATCCAATATCAATCGCGAGCGGTCGAGAATTTTTGCGCGGCAGAGTGACTCGATATTTTTTTGTTGGGCGGCGGTGAGCTCATGATCGAAAATCACGGTCGAGGATTTTAGTCTTTGACAGGCGGAGGCGATTTCCAAGACTTTTCCGTGGCCAATTAAAGTGGCTGGATGGTATCGCTCAAGCAACTGATAAAATCTTTCCGCCACTTCTCCGCCGGCGGTTTTGGCTAAGCGCTCAAGCTCGAGCAGACTCGAGGCCATGGCGCGAGATTCCCGCTTGAGAGAGACGCCGACTAAAATGATTCGCTCAAGAGATTTGCTTTCAAAAAAACGCGAGAATCCTTTTTGAGAATTAGGGGACATTTTTAATTTTTAATCGCTTGAGAATCGCGCTGGCTTCTGAAAACATGAGACTTGGCGTGTCGCCCTTGATTTCAAAGACCGGCCCCTTGATTTGATGTTTAAACCAGGTGCGCTGTCTTTTGGCGTAGGAATGAGTCTCTTTGATAAATTTCTCAAGGCCTTCTTTGGGCGAAATTTCTCCTTTGAGACATTGAATGGCTTGAGAGTAGCCGAGGCTCTGAAACCCCGGTTCTTCTCCACAATAATTTTTCGGGACGAGGCGCGTGGTTTCTTCTAGAATTTTAGGCCACATCCGGATGCATCTTTCCCGAAGTTTTTGTTTTAAGATTTCCACCGGCCATTCGATGCGGAGCGTTAGGAAATCTTCCGAATCTTTTTTTTCTTGCCTCCAAAAATCCGAGATGGGGCGTTTAGAAATCTGATAGACTTCCAGGGCTCGGATCACCCGTTGAATATTGTTGGCGGGAATTTTTTCGGCGGCCAGAGGGTCTATTTTTTGAAGCTCTTGATGCAAAAATAAGCGCCCTTTTTCAGCGCCAAGATTGAGAAGCTTTTCGCGCACTTGGGAATCAGCTTGAGGGAGCATCGCAGATAAGCCTTGGGAGAGAGTTTTAAGATAAAGCCCGGTTCCGCCAACGATCAGGGGAATCCGGTTTCTGTTTTTTATTTCGAGGAGCAGAGGATTTGCCAGGGCCGCGAAGTTTCCGGCGTTAAAGGGGAGTTTGGGATCTAAAAAATCCACGAGATGATAGACAACGCCTTGGCATCGGCCTTGGCTGTCGCGCTCGGGCTTGGCTGTTCCGGCGTCAAGGAGTTTATAAATCTGGCGCGAGTCAGCGGAGATGATTTCTCCGTTAAACTCTTTTGCCAGTAAGACCGCAAGCTCTGTTTTGCCCGCTCCCGTTGGACCGACGACGGCAATCCACGGATTCGTCTTTAAACCGCGGTTTAAGATTTGAGCGTGGATTCTTTCCAATACGGCCCTTTTTGAGTTTTAACGCACAGAGAATGAAAAGAGCAGCCGGGAATGCAGACTTCGGGCAGACGCAGGGAAATCCTCGTTTCGCAGTCCAAATCATCTTCCGCCATTTCAACGAGCTCTTTTTGATGCTTGGAGCTGATCTTGGTAAAAGAGATTCCCACTTTATGGGTCTCCCCTTTGGACGTGACGCTGACAATTTCTCCCTCTACCGGAATTCTTTTTAGTCCGGGGAGATTAATGACCATCTCGAATTTCTTGGCTTTGGGCGGTTCTAAAAACACGATCAAGGACATTCCGCCGGCGGACAAATCGGTCAATATCGCGGGTTGAATCGGCGAATGCGGTTCGTGGGGGTTGGGATGGGCATCGGGGCCGAACTGAATCGAAATTGGTTCGACCATTCCCTCCATAATGTTAAAACGCGGGTGCTTGCGCCTTTCCGATCCCTGATGCTTTTGGCTCATTTTGTTTTTTCTCCTATGAGAAGAAAGTCTGATGCTTCGACGATTTTAACGAGGTGGAGCTCTCCGATGCTTTTTTCCCCTCCTTTCCATTTTACCTTAAAGCCGTCCCTTGTGCGCCCAAAATTTTCGCTTTCTTCCAGGACTTCGACAGTTTCTCCCACTTTTCTTTGAAGGGATTGCCGTCCGATTTCCCGGGCCAGATCGTTTAAGCGGGCGAGACGATCTTCCTTGACGGAAGGCGGAACATCATCCGGGCTCTCGATAAAAGAGGCGGTTTGAGGCCGCGGCGAGTATTTGAATGAATAAATCCAGGCCGGCCTAAATTCTTTAATCAGCGAAAGCGTCTCATCAAAATCGGCTTCCGTTTCCGTCGGAAAACCCACGATGATATCGGTCGATAAAACGAGATTCGGGATTTCAGATCTGAGCATCCGAACCTTATCCATAAAAAGCTCCCGGGTATAATTGCGCCGCATTAGTTTCAAAATCTGATTAGATCCCGATTGGACCGGAAGATGGAGATATTCGCAAACGGCAGGATAGTTTTTAAACGCGGCGATCATCTCTTTATTGACGTAATGAGGGTGAGGGCTCATGAAGCGCAGGCGTTTAAGTCCGGGAACTTGATTTAGAATTTTTAAGAGCTCCGGGAATTTGACGGTTTTTCCTTGGTATTCGGCCTGGTAGCTGTTGACGGTTTGTCCTAAAAGCGTGATTTCCTTGACCCCCGCCGCTATTTTGGCTTCGGTCTCTTCTAAGATTGTCTCAACGGGGCGATATCTTTCTCTTCCGCGCACCGAGGGAACGATGCAGTATGAGCAGGAATAATTGCAGCCGCGCATGATCGTGACGAAATCACAGGCGGCTCCTTGGGAAGAGGTCGCTGTTTGTGGAAAATCCGAGGCGTTTTCCTCCACGAGATCGAATTTTTCCGATAAAACGTCTTCAATAATTTTAGAAAAGCTCTCAATGGACTTGGCTCCGATGACCAGGTCTACATGGGGAAAACGCTCTTTGATTTTGTTTCCCAGGCGTTGGGCCGCGCAGCCGGCGACGACCAGCAGGCGATTCGGTTTTTGTTTTTTCCAAACTCTTAGCCGTCCGATGAAAGACATGGCGCGGTCTTCCGCGTGTTGGCGAACGGTGCAGGTTGAAATGACGACGGCATCGGCGTTTTCAAGAGATTCGCCCGAGGCCCAGCCTTTATTTAAAAAAGATTGGGCCATCTCGGCGGAATCGGCAAAAGACATTTGACAACCAAAACTAACCACGTGAATCTTTGGTTTTTTGATCGCGACATTTGGAGTGGAGACTGTCTGCGTTGTCAAACTCATGTTCGTTTTTGCCTCTTTGCGCATTGAGGACAAAAGCCGAATATCTCATGACGGTGCCATTTGACTTCAAAGCCTATTTTACGGCACGCTTTTTCCTGGATTTTTTCAATCTTAGGCCATTGGATTTCTTGGATGCTTCCGCAGGAAATGCAGACCAGATGGTCGTGATGCGGACGCTCAAAATGGACCTCGAATTTCGGCGGCCCGGAAATGCCGGAGATGCGGCTTAAGAGATTTGAATCTTCGAGCATCTTAATTGTCCGAAATACGGTCGCGCGCCCTATTCCCTGGGGACGGAGAGATTTATATATTTCTTCTTGGTTGAGATGCCGGTCCGCTTTTAAAAGATAATTCAATATCTTCCGGCGCGGAGTCGTGAGACGCAGGCCGTTTTTTTCCAGATGCTCGGAAAAAAGAACCGCGATTTTTTGCGCGTAATCCTCTCGGTTAAGCGCGCCCGGGAAATACGAAAGCTCGCTCATCAAATCAGTCCAGTATCCCAACGGCCTTTTTGGGATCTAGGATTTCGGAGAGCTCTTTTTCTTCGAGGAGTTTCCGGGCGATGACGATTTTAGGAATTGTCGTCTTTTTTGCTACGGCTTCTTTAAACACCTCGGCGGCTCGCGCGTACCCAATTTTGGGGTTTAAAAGCGTCGCTAAAGAAGGGTTCTGTTCGAAGTAATGAGAGCACTTGTCCTTGTCGGCGACGATTCCGGCAATACATTTTTGTTCGACGACCGGAAGAAAATTAATCAGGAGACCGAGAGAGTCGAGGAGATTGTAAGTGGATAACGGGGTCATGACGTTTAAATCCATTTGCCCTGCTTGCGCGCAAAGGGAAACGGCGGCGTCTCGTCCCACGACTTGAAAGCAGACCATGTTCAGACATTCAAGAATGGAGGGATTGACCTTTCCCGGCATAATAGAGGAGCCCGGTTGAACGGCCGGCAAAACGATTTCGGCAAAGCCCGTGGTCGGCCCCGAGCAGAGAAGGCGCAAGTCATTGGCGATGCGAATGAGTTCCACGGCGAGTTCTTTGAGCGCGCTTGAAACCGCCATGAGCGGCTGATGGCTTTGAAGGGCCGTCCTTGGGTCATTGGCGGGGCGGAGCGGAAGTTTCGTAATCTTGGCCAGATTGGAGATCGCTTTTTCGCGGAATTGGGGCAAGGTGTTGGCTCCGGTTCCGGCGGCGGTGCCTCCCAAGGCCACATGGCTTAACAATTCGACTCTCCGCTCGAGTTCCAAACGACAAGCCTTTATGGCTTCTCCATAAGCCTTAAATTCCTGTCCCAAGGTGATGGGAACGGCGTCTTGCAGATGGGTTCGCGCGGTTTTGACGATGTCTTTAAATTCTTTTCCCTTGCCGATAAAGCTTTGCGCTAATGAATCCAGTATGGGGAGAAGTTTTTTTGTCTCTGAAAAGACGGCGACATAAGAAGCCGTTGGAAAGGTGTCGTTGGTTGACTGCGCCATATTGACATGATCGTTGGGATGGATGAAATCATATTTCCCAAGCGGTTTTGCCAGAATCTCAGCGGCGCGGTTGGCGATGACTTCGTTAGTGTTCATGTTAAACGAAGTTCCGGCCCCGGCTTGATAGACGTCGATGACGAACTCCTCTTTCCATTGTCCGGAGAGAATTTCATCGGCGGCTTGAATGATGGGATCGGCTTTTTCCTTTGGAAGGGCCTTGAGCTCTTGATTGGCAAGGGCGCAGGCTTTTTTGACCGCGGCATAGGCGAAAATCAATGCCGGATGAGCCTTCAGCCCCGAGACGGGAAAGTTTTCGACCGCTCTTTGGGTTTGGACCCCGTAATAGGCCTTGGCCGGAACCTCTTTGTCCCCCAACGAATCTTTTTCGATGCGGACGTCTTTTTTGCTGTTCATAAACAATTTCCCCTTCAATCTACTTTTTCAACGTCCTTAGATGAAACCCAGCCGCGGGATCCTTCTTTGAGAAGCCCGACTTCAATCCAATCGGAGCTTTCCGACAAAATCTCGACGCGGCGGCCCTCGGGCGCGGTGAAATCAACCGAGAATGATTCCCCGGGTCCGCTGCGAACTTCCGCAGTCTGGGTGACGATGACTCCCAGACTATCCGGTTCAAGAACGAAACGAATTCCCCACCAAATTCCAAAGACGGAAGAAAAAATAAAGGCAAAGCCTATCATAGGGCGAAGAGACGCGGGCTTTTTGAGTTTAATCCAAATTCCGGCTGACAACAAGAGTATCCATACAAACAGCCAAAAAGCGCCGGAGAGTTCTTTAAGACTGAGCCAATAGAAAAGATAGAAGAGAATGGGCGGAACGCCGGATGGAATTAGGTTTTCCCCCGCCCGGTTGAGGGCGAAGGCCAAATTGTAGCGGATGTCCGAGTTTCGCGGCATAAGGTCAAAAGCCCTTTGATAGGCGACGATGGCCTCTCCGAGCTTTCCGGACTTAAAAAGGGCATTTCCCAAATCATATTGCAAAAAAGGATTGTTCGGAGATTTATTAACCGCGTTTTGAAATAAAAGGGCTGAGGCCTGGAAATCTCCGGCATCGTATTTTTGGCGGGCTTGCGCCGCTAGATTTTGTTGGGCAAATGCCGGAATGGAAAGGAGAAGGAGCGGAAAGAAAAAGAAAGCAACGGAAAGTGACTGGAAGCAACGGAAAGTGACGGAAAGAATAGATAGTAAAGAACGCCCTTCGCTTCTATCGGGTTTCCGTGATTTCTTGTTCTTTCCGTGACTTTCCATAACTTTCTGTTCTCTCATTTGAGTTCTCTTTCGATAGACTCGATTAAAGCGGAGATGTCCTCGGCAATTTCAGAATTGGCGTTCATGGAGGCGGCTCCGGCGGGCGCGAACCTGCGGGAATCGATTTCATCCCAGACGCGCTTGAGGTTTTCAAGGGTATTGACGGAAATGGGAAGATTGGCTTTCTGGACTTCCTGGCTGAGGCCCTTAAGAGTCAGAGCTGACGGGGATTTTCCGAGTTTGTCGGCGAGGTATCCAATCAGAGCTTCCGAGAGTTGTTCGGTCATCTCTTTGGGATCGGCGAGGTGTTCTTTGCGGGCCTTTTCAACGATTTGAAGCGCCTTTTTAAAGGCTTGTCTTTTCCTGACTTCGAGCGGATTGCGGGCTTTCATTTCCTCATATTGATCGATGCCGAAGAAAAAGGCGAAAAAGGCGAAGGGAAATAGGTTGACAATTCCGGCGGAAGACAGGGCGCCCAGGAATCTCTCGGGCAAAGACACTTTTTGATAGGGCTTAAGGTAGCGAATGTCTTCTGAAATCGTGGAAACATCTTGCGCGGCTGAAGCCGCGAAATTGGAAACATTTCCCGCGTTTGATCCGGGCGCGCCTTTTTCTACATGGAGAGTAATGCTTGGCGAATAAATAGTTTGATAGGAGCGCGTTTTGGGATTAAAGAAGGAAAAAGGGATTTTAGGAATGGTCAGCGTTCCCGAGATTCTCGGGACCAGGACGGTTTTAAAAATTTTGCTTCCCTGAAGGATGTCGTTTTTCTTGTCAAGATTGATTGAGTTGACCGTATCATAGACATGGAAATCGGGCATGGATGGAATTGTAGGAGAGTCCAAGCTCTTTAAGTTGCCTTGTCCGGAAACGACCATCGTGAGATTAACCGCGTCTCCGACATTGACGCGCGTTCGGTCAACAGAGGCCGATATTGAAAAGTCGCCGACAGCTCCGGAAAAATTGGAGGGCTTGCCTTTTTCTGGAAGCGGCAAGGCCGTTAAAATCAAGGGTTCGGAGTGAAGAGTTTCCGGTTGTTCCATTCCCAATTGTCCGGAAAAGATGTTATTGATGAAACTTTGAGAAAATGGGTCCACCGCGAGGCTTTTTTCAATGCGGCAGTTGACCGTCGCCGGGCCTATTTGAAGTTTCCCAGCTTGAACCGGGAAAAGAGCGAGTTTGATTTCGGAATAATAATAGTCTCGTCCGTTGACGGTGGTTCTCCCGTTTCTTTGCGGAGGCAAATCTTCGGAAATAAAGCCCGAAAGTTTGGGAGGCGTGTATTGCGGGCTTCCGGCGAGGCTGACCGCAGTGAAAAATCTTACCGAAAGAGTTGTCTGTTCATTGACATATACTTTTTTTCTATTGACTGCGGCTTTGACAAAAACATCGGGACTCGCGGGAGCGCGGTTGCGGGCGTAATTGTATCCGGAAGCCGATTGTACGCTCACTCCGGGAGGGGCTTGAACCGAAACTCCCCCGCCGGAGGGTCCTCCACCATGGGGCGAAACCTCGATGACAATCGGATGGGTTTCGTATCGGCGTCCTCCATAGCTAATTGAAATTGGAGGAATGGTTCCTTTTCCGACAAAGCGCGGCACGAGGACATAGGTATATTCCGTGTCTGTCTCCATCTGTCCATTGATAATCGAGATAGATTGGCTTTTTCCCGAGGAGTAGACGCTGAAATTGGAAAGAAGAGGAATTTGAGGATCGGGAATGGACCCGCCCGAACCCGTGACGGAAACGGTGAGAGTGATTTGTTCGTTGAGAGAAACGATGGCTTTATTGACATCGGCATGAATGGCGACTTGGGCGTTGGCCTGAAGGCAGGGCATCAAGAGAAAACAGCCGAGGAAGGCAAATAAAAACCTGCCGCTTTTATTTTCTTTCATCACCAATCTTCTCCATCCGGAGCCTTGGACGGGCTGCCTTTTTGTATTTGCTGGTTTGCGTTCGGCTTTTTATCCGTGACCGAGCTTAAAATCCGGCGAAGGTCGTCTTTTGAAAGCTGGTTTTGAGACTGACCGCTTTGCTGTTGCTGCTGATTTTGTTGCGATGAGGATGGACGCGGCGGCGGTGGGGGTGGATTTCCACCGCCATTTTTTTGATTTTTGGGACTATTTTTTTTCTGATTTTTCTTCTGAGGAGGCGGATGTTTGAGATAGTGAAGAGCTACCGCTAAATTGTGGGCCGCTTCCGGATTGCTGGGGTTGAGAAGAAGCGAATTTCTATAGGCCGCCGCCGCTTGCGCGTACTGCGATTTTTCAAAGGCGCTGTTTCCAATATTATAATAGGCCGCCGATTTAAGCATTTGAGGAGAGCCTTGTATCTTGGTCGCATCGGTAAAAGCTTTCGCCGCATCGCCATATTTCCCCAAGCGATAGAAGGCGTCCCCGGCGTTAAAAATAGGCCGTGGATCATTGGGAGAGGCTTTGATGGCGGAAAGATAATCGTTAAGGGCGGGAGCATATTGTTGGTTGTTGTAAAGTTCATTTCCCGTTCTTAAATCCGACTCCATTCCCGCTTTGGAACTTGAGCTTAAGAGAGGCAATTGAAGAAGAGCCAAGCCAATCAATAGAGCGGGTTCTTTTTTGATTGGTTTTATTGATTTCGCTTTCTCAAACAAATTCTTTCCGGATTTCGATATTTTTTCCAAAGCGCCCATTTTTTCCGGGATCAAAAGCTCAAGGAGTAGAAGAAGGAAAGAGAGACTCAGCGGGATCAGAAAATGATTTTTGTAGACGTGGGTCGTCTCTTTGACGCCTTTCGATTGAGGCCCTTCTTCGATCGCTTTTAAAAGAGCCGATATCTCGTCTTGAGTCGCGCTCGCCTGCCAATAAGTTCCGCCCGATTTAGACGCCACTTTTTGAAGGATTTCCGGCCTTAAATGAGTGATGACGGTCGTCCCTGATTTATTTTTTTGGTAGCGGAGTAAGTTTCCGGAAGCGTCCTTGATAGGAATGGGGCCGCCTTCGGGCGTTCCAAATCCTAACGTGAAAATTCGTATTCCGTGAGACGCCGCTTCTTGGGCGGCTTCGCCCGGATGAGTTCCATGATCTCCCCCATCCGAAAGGAGAATGAGGCTTTTGTTTCCCGCATAAGGAGACAAGGTCTGGGTCGCGAGATTAATGGCGTCTCCCATCGCGGTTCCGGGAGTTGGGAGCATATCGGCGTGAATGTCAGACAGGGTTTGAGACACCGCCCCTAAATCGGTGGTCAACGGGCATATCAATGTCGCTTGCCCCGAAAAAACAAGTATGCCGATGCGGGCCGGAGTTTCCTCTTCTTTTAAACCCGAAAGAATCAGCTGCAACTCGCTGCGCGCTTTTTCCAGGCGGCTGGGAGAAACGTCTTCGGTCAGCATCGAGAGAGAAGTGTCTATGGCGATTAAGACAACTTGGGAAGAACTTTTCGAAGCGCGAAGCTCAATTCCCCATTGCGGGCCGGCTAAGGCCAGAAACAGCAAAACGATGACCGCCAGCTGGAGAAAGGCTTTGATATTTCTTCGGTGGATAGTCTCCGGTTTTAAAAGGCGAGAGAGGGTCTCTAGGTTTCCAAAGCTCGATGAAATCTTTTCTCTTTTTGAATTTCCCAGGCGGATGAGAATCCAGGTAAGGCCTCCGGCAAGGACTAACCATAAGAGATAAAGAGGGTTTCTAAACATTACGGCCACCTCAACAGCCAGGTGTTCGATAGTAAAATTTCAGACAGAAGAATAAGGACGGCCAACAAAACCGGAATCCGGTAGAGGTCGGTGCGCATGATAGTCGGCGGAATTTTAACCTTTGACTTTTGGAGTTTGCCTATCGTGTCATAGACTTCTTTGAGTTTATCGGCATTGGTGACGCGGAAATATCGTCCGCCGGTAAGCTGCGCGATTTGAGTTAAAAGTTCATCGTCGATATCGTCATTCATCCGGACCATGACGGTCCCGCCGTTGGGATCATGGACCGGCATCAAGGCCGGCCCGTGCCGAGCGGTTCCGATGGTATAGATTTTAACTCCCAGGGAAGCCGCGGCCCTTGCCGCGGTCACCGGATCGACAGCTCCAGTGTTAGAGCGGCCGTCGGTGAGGAGAATAATGATTTTAGTTTTTGCGTGACTTTGTTTAAGATGGTTAAGGGCCGAGACAATTCCATCTCCAATAGCGGTTCCATCGGTTTGAGTGATTCCCGGCTCCAGGGTTTTAATTTGAGAAATAAGAGCGCTATAGTCTAGGGTCAAGGGACATAAAAGCTCGGGAGCGCCGCCGAAAGTGACAAGTCCGATACGGTCTTGAACTCTTCCTAAAACAAAGTCAATCGCGGTTTGTTTGGCGGCTTCTATGCGGCTGGGCTTAATGTCGATAGAACTCATGCTCAGAGAACTGTCAATGGTCAGCATGATATCGATTCCTTCTCCAAAGCCCTTCAGCGTGCTTGATATTTTTTGGGGGCGGGCGAGAGAAAAGACAATCAGAAAAAGAGCGATGCCGCGAGCGGCCAAAGGAACCCATTGTCCCGCCAAGGTTTTAAGGCTTTTCCCTTGTCTCCAAAATTGAGAGTTGGCCGGGAAAGGCAAAACCTGATTCCATCTTTGAAAATAATAGGCAATAGCGAGAGACAATAAGACCAAAGCCAAGAGGGCAAAAGCCCATGGATGAGCGAAAATCATCGCGGGACTCCTTCTCCGGGGACAGGGAGAGGCTCTTTGGGCTTGGTGCTTTCAACGAGATAAAGGGAGCTTTCTATATCCAAAGAATTCCAATTGTTTTCGGGAGAGACCTTGGCGAATTTAACCAAATCGGCTCTATCGAAGAGATTTTTGAACCGGGACAGGATTTGTGGTTCGATTTCCGATTGCTTTAAATGGCGGTAGAGTTCGACCGTGGTCATTTTTGTCGCGGGCATTGAAAAACGCCGTTCGAAATAACGCTTGAGAATTTCACTGAGTTCAAAATAAAATTCCTGATAACGAGCTTCTTCAAAGAGTTTTGAACTTTTAAGCTTCTCTATTTCCTCTTGAGCGATGACATGGGCCGGGCGCGTGTCAATGGAAAGAGATTCGGAAATCGTTAGAATCTCTTTTTTACGTTTAAAATAAGCCCAAGCGATGAGCGCGATAATAATTGCGGCTAGTATCCAAGGCCACAAGAGGGGCCAGGCCTTCATCGGAGAGGCGATGTCGTAAATCTTAAGAGTCTTAAGCGGCTTATCCGCCACGTTTAAGACCAAGGGCGGGCTTTGTATTTCGCTGGATCCCGAAGGCGTTTCTAATTTCCAAAAGAGCTTGATGGGGACGGGCCCGACATTGAGCGGGAGTATTTTTAGCAGGAAATTTTGTCCGGAAGAGCTTGTGCCTTTTTGCGAAATTTCTTGAATTCCGGCAATGGCAAAGGTGTCGGTTGTCGAGGCGGCTAGATCTAAAGAGACATGCGCTCCCGGGGGATTTTGGACCGCGACTTTAAGTTCAACGGGCGTTGCCAGAACCGGCGTTCCGGAGGCGACTTCAATGTTGAAGGAGGCCTGTTGAGCCAAGGCCGTTCCGGATAGCGCAAAGAAGGCCGCCCAAACAAAGACCGCTCTCAGTTTCATCATCGGGAAATTTTCTTGGCTCTGCGGCGGAAAAACTGAACGACAGGATCGATATAAGAGGCATCTGTTCCAATTTGAATCGAGTCGATGCCGGAGAGCTGAAATAATTTTTGAAGCTGAAGGATTCTTTTCTCCTCTTCTTTTTGATGGGCCAAAACCGCTGGTTTGGAGGAGGCGTCAAAAAGCATCTCTTGCCCCGACTCCGGATCTTGAAGATTCATCAAAGCGTTAAATGAGGGCAGATCCTTTTCTTTGGGATCGGTCAAAATAATCGGAATTAAATCATGCTTAAGGCTTCCGAGTTTGAGGGCGTGTTCAAAAGAAGAAAAATCGTCGGTCCTAAAATCGGAAATGAGAAAGACAATACAATGGCGGCGCAAAACTCGGCTGATGGTTTCAAGGATGATGTCAAGCCTGGTTCCGCTTTTCTTGGGCTGATAAGCCAGAACGTCTCGAATCAGATGAAGGATATGTTTTCTCCCCTTTTTGGGAGGAACGAACTCTTCAACTCCTTCCGTAAACAAAAATAGCCCGACTTTGTCGTTGTTTTGCAAGGCG
>JAKAQV010000173.1 GCA_021819565.1 bacterium
ATCTGACCGCATGGGGATGGCGCGGGTAATGGAGCAGGCGCTGTCAATTGTCAATAACGAGACCGCCGGGTTTCACCTCAGTTTTGACATCGACGCGGTTGACCCGCTTCAAGCTCCCGGGACCGGCACGACCCAAAGAGGCGGGCTGACCTACCGCGAGTCTCATTTGATTATGGAAATGGCTTCCGAGTCCAAAAAACTTCTTGGGCTAGACATGGTTGAGATTAACCCGTTAGAAGATATTCAAAACTCGACAGCGGTCTTGGCGGTTGAACTCGTCAGTTCGGCGATGGGCAAAAAAATCTATTAACAGAATGTCCCTGGGAGGGGAAATGGAAGAAACTCAAAAGCCGGCTTTAAAGCTTAAGCGCTTGCAAGAGATGCCCATCCAAGGCAAAAGGGTTTTAGTTCGGGTGGATTTTAACGTTCCCCTTAAAAGCGGGGCGGTTTCAGATGACAGCCGTCTGCGCGCGGCTCTGCCGACGCTCAGGTACTTAATCCAAGCCAAGGCAAAAATTATTCTCATTTCCCATCTGGGCCGTCCCAAGGGGAAACCGGAAGAAAAATACAGCCTTAAACCCGTCGCGAAGGCCCTGGAAAAAATTCTTGAGACTCCCGTCGCCTTTTTTCCGGAATGCGTGGGCCCTGAGGCCACCAAGGCGGCTTTAAACCTCAAAGAAGGTGAGATCCTCTTGATGGAAAATCTCCGGTTTCATGCGGGCGAAGAGAAAAATGATTCTGCTTTCGCTCAAGATTTGGCGAGTCTGGGAGAAGTTTTTGTCGAAGACGCTTTCGGCGCCATTCACCGCGCGCACGCGTCGACTGTCGGAATTCCCAAAATACTTCCTTCTTGCGTCGGATTTCTGGTTCAAAGGGAACTTGAGTTTTTAGACCGCGTGATTGGCAATCCTGCAAGGCCGTTTGTCGCCATTATCGGAGGGGCTAAGGTTTCCGATAAATTGGGGGTTTTAAACAAGCTTTTAGACCGCGTGGATACTCTTCTTATCGGTGGCGGAATGGCCTATACCTTTTTGGCGGCCCAGGGAATTTCAATTGGGAAATCTCTTCTCGAAAAAGAAAAAATAGCGGATGCCCAAGCGGTGATTGATAAATCTTACGCTAAAAAAGTGACCTGTCTTCTCCCCGCCGATCACTTGGCGGTTTCAGAAATTAAACCGGGCGTTCAAGTTTCCGTCACTCAAGGGATGGCGATTCCGGAACAGCTGATCGGCGCCGACATCGGCCCGCATACGATTGAAATTTTCCTGGAAGAAATTGAGAAAGCCAAAACTATTTTTTGGAACGGGCCGATGGGAGTTTTTGAAATCCCGGAATTTTCATCCGGCAGCCGCGCTATCGCGGAAGCGATGGCCAAGGCCGGAAAAAACGGCGCCGTGACTATCGTCGGGGGCGGAGACAGCCTCGCGGTTTTAAGCCAGGGCGGACTCTCGGAACAGATGAGTCACTGTTCGACCGGCGGCGGAGCCAGCCTTGAGCTTCTGGAAGGAAAGACTCTTCCGGGGCTTTCGGCTATTTCCTCATAAATTGGTCAGAGGCTGGTTTTGAGTTTGCGCTCGAAATAGATGAAACTTTTTCGCTCGATTCGCTTTAACATCATTTTAGGAGCCTTGATTGCCGCTTCAAGCGCGCTTGGAACCTTTTTCCCTCAATCTTCGGTCTCTCCCGATAAAGTCGAGCTTTACCGTTCTCTCCATCCCTTTGGTTTTAGAATTTTAAATCTCTTCGGGATTTTTAATCTCTATCAGAGTTGGTGGTTTATTGGGCTTTTAGGGCTCATGGCTTTTGATATTGTCGTTTGCAAGCTTTGGAATAAACCTCCCGATATCGGCGCGACCGCCCTTCCTCCGGAAAATACCGACGAAGAAGAAGCCGAAAAGCACTTGTCTCAAAAAGAAAGAGCTCTGCGTCTTAAGCCTTTTCAATTTTCCATGGATTCTTCTCTCGGCTTTGACGAGGCTTTTGGAAAAGCGAGCTCATTTTTCAGGGGCCAAGGTTATGCGGTTCATGATGAGTTCCATAGTCCTTCCGGCGCGGCTTTTTTGGCGACGAAACATCGTCTTCAACGCTGGGGTTCATATGTCGCCCATATCGCGCTAGTCATTATTTTGCTGGGGGCGCTGATCAAGGCTTTACATGGCTTTGTCGAGCTGGTGCCGGTCATGGAGGGAGAAACGGCCGCGATGAAAAACCGCCCGTGGACTCTTTCCGTGGATAAATTCACCGTCCATTTTTACAAGGGGACTTTTCAACCGAGTTTGTTTTCCTCGGCCTTGCGCGTCAAAGCCGGAGATAAACTCATTGGACAAAAAACGATTTTGGTCAATCATCCTCTCGATATCCACGGGGTGCGTTTTTATCAGGCTTCCTGGGGAGCGGCGGGAATGTTTAAGACCGCGACCTTGGATCTGGGCGGAACCTTCTTGACTTTGGATCAGCGCGTTCCTAAAAAAGTTCCGGGTACCCCGTTTTCGGTGACCGCCGATATCTTGATGCCGGATTTTACCGTCTCCAACGGGCGTCCTGATACCGCTTCTCTGGATCTCAAGAATCCGGCGGTGCGATTTTTGTTTAGCGTCGCGGGAAAGCCGACCCCGCCTTTGTGGCTTTTTGTTCTTTACCCGCACGTTTGTCTTAAAGAAAATCCAGACGGAACTCTTCAGCACGCGGAAGCGCCGCCTTTTTCGTTGGCCTCTGTCGATCCGATTTTATTTTCCGGAATCCAAGTGGCCTATGATCCGGGATACCCCTGGGTCATGGGGGGGGCGCTGTTGTGGGTTCTAGGACTTATTTTGCTTTTCTATCTTCATCGCCGGAGGTTTTGGGTTCTTCTTGAGCCAAAAGGAGAAGGCGAAACTCAATTTTCAATCGGCGCTTGGAGTTCCAGAGGAGGCCGGGAGTTTGAAAGCGAATTTAATCGTCTAATGGGAGAAATGAAATCTCATTTAAATACAATGGAGGTTCCAAGATGAACCCTGAGCTTATATTGATTGAAATCGCCTTAGCCGCTTATGGGGGGGCTACCATTTTATCCTTCATCTATTTGGCCTACAAAGATGAGCGCTGGAGCCGCTGGATGTTGAATTTATTGGGCCTTGGAATCGTTTTTCATCTAGCGAGTTTTGGATTTCGCATTCATTCTTTCTGGCATATTCCGGAAAATCGCTATTTTCTTCCGATCAATACCTTTTTCGGGGCTTTATCCTACTTGGCCTTGGCTGTTTGCGTCATCTTTTTCTTGATTGAAAGCCGTCATCATCTGGGAATCTTGGGCGCGTTTGTCTTGCCGTGGGCTTCGTTAAGCCTTGGGATTGCCGTCTTGTTCGCTTCTCCTGAAATT
>JAKAQV010000024.1 GCA_021819565.1 bacterium
TCTCTAAATTTTTCACGATTTCCTCATCACTGCCTTTCCCGGAGCGGCAGTTCTTTTCCGCTTATCTGGGGCTTCAGCTTCAGGAACAGACTCGGAGCCGTGTTCTAGTTGTTGACATGGATGAAAAATTTGGAGAATTAGCGCCCTTATTTCAAACCCAGCCTCCGGAGATCGATCGTGAATTTGTTCGCAAGCTCAATCGCCGGGAGGGGGCATGGTTTAAGACCTTTATCCGCCGCGGAGCTTTTGGAGTGGATATTCTCAGCGTTCCCGCCAATCGATTGGCTAAGGAATCGATGCAGGATATTCCAATCTTTTTGAATTTAATTCGCGAAAATTACGATATCGTGCTCATCCATTTGGGCAATGTCTTGGGGCCCCATGAACAGCGAGTTCTCATGGAAGCCGAGCGCGTCATTTTAGTCGGTTCTGAAAAAGGGCGGGAAGAATATTTACGGCTTGATGAAAAGATGGTTTCAAGCGTTGATCCGTCCCAAATTTTGCGCTTATGGTGCGGAGATTCAAGGCCTCCAAGCGTCTTTGGGGATGCTTGGAAATGGCGTGTTCCGTGGAATCCTGCGATTTCAGAACTCATCTCGTCTTCAGAGCCGCTTTTGAAATTTTCCCAGTTGCATTCATCCTCTTGCCGGGTTATCGAAAGATTGGCCAGACATCTGACCGGTTTTAGCGTTGGAGTCGCTTTCGGTTCGGGGGCGGCGTTGGGATATTCGATTATCGGGGTTTTGAAAGTCTTTAAG
Organism: bacterium; assembly: GCA_021819565.1. Classification (GTDB taxonomy): domain Bacteria; phylum Elusimicrobiota; class Elusimicrobia; order UBA1565; family UBA9628; genus JAKAQV01. The sequence goes on from JAKAQV010000024.1 coordinate 759, forward strand.
CGCGAAAAAATTCCTATCGATCTTGTCTCCGGAACGTCAATGGGTGCTTTCTTGGCGGGTTTGGTAGCCATGGGAATGGAACCCGAAGAGCTGGAACGGGGCGCATTTAAAGCCAACCGGAAATGGATTTATGGGCACATCTTAAGAGATCTCTCTATTCCCCATTCCGGTTTCTTTTCGGGGCAATCGCTGATCAGGATTTTTGGGGAGTATTTTCAAGGCAAAACCTTTGAGGACTTGGAGCTTCCTTTTTCAGCTGTCGCTTCGGATATCGAAAGCGGAGAAGAAGTCGTTTTGTCGAAAGGCTCAGTGACGGAAGCGACTCGCGCAAGTTGCAGCCTGCCCGTTATTTTTACTCCTTTTCACCGCGAAGGGCGATTTTTAATTGATGGCGGCTTGGTCAACCCCGTTCCTATTCGGGTCGTTGCGGATATGGGGGCCGACATCTTAATTGCCATTAATTTAACCCTGCCGGCGGCGGACTACACCTCGGGCGCAAAACCTGGTTTTTTATCATCGATATTTAAAGCCTTGGGAGGCGTCAAATATCCAAACGTTTTCCACACTCTTTTACACACGCTTTATACCGCGGAATATGAAATCGCTAAATCTCAATTAGGCATTGCGCATGTGATCATTCAGCCCGAAATCAAGGGCGTTTCCTGGACAGATTTCGGGCAGGCCAAGAGTCTGATTGCATTGGGAGAAATAGCCGCTGAAAAAGTCGTGCCTCAGATTAAAGCAATGCTTCCGGCTTTATCTCCCTATTGCCGATTGCCGAATCGTTCAGAGGCGATTTGAGTCAGTCTTCAAAGCGGTAACCTATTCCGCGAACGGGCGAAATTTTGTCGGCCGCTTTTCCCAATTTCTCTTTGAGGTGAGAAACCGTCACGTCTACGACCTTGGTGGTCAAGGAAAGTTCCTCGTCATATCCCCAAACCTTCTGGAGGATGAGCTCTCGGCTTAAAGCCTTATTTTTTTGTTCTGCGAGAAACCAAAGAAGATCAAATTCTTTTTCGCTTAGAGAAATATCTTTTCCGGAAACGCTGGCCTTTCGCGCCGCAAAGTCGAGGTGGATGTTCGCGCATCTGATTTCCATGACATCGATTTTGTAGCCCGCTCTTCTTAAGAGAGAGTCGACGCGCGCGCTTAATTCTTGGGTGTTAAAGGGTTTTCCGAGATAATCGTCGGCGCCTTGATTGAGGCCCGCGACGCGTTCAGGGGTTTCGTTCTGAGCGGTGAGAATCAAAATCGGGATGGCGGGGGCGTGGGTAGATGAGCGAATTTCCTTGACGAAATCAAGCCCTTCCCCATCTGGAAGTCCGCGGTCTAAAATCAAGAGATCAAAAATCGTTTTTAAAAATTCGCTTCGGGCGTTTTTTAATGAGGAGACTAGTTTGACGCCCAGATTTTTTTCTTTGAGAACATGGGATATCAAACTTGCGGTTGAGGGCGTGTCTTCAACGACTAGAATATGGGCGCGTTCCATTTTAAGGTTAAAGCGGGATATTGCGGGAAACTAAGTGTTGCCCCGGCAAGCGCTTATTTTTCAGGAGCCTAAGCGCGCGAATGATTTTCAGGCGCAAATCGGCGGGTTCGACGACCTCGTCAATGGAACCGGAGCCGGCCGCGGGATAGGGAGAGGCGAATTTATCGGAATAATCTTTGATGAGTTTATCGCGCAGAGATTTTTTTTCCTCCGCCGTTTTTGCCGCGGCAAGCTCTTTTGAGAAAAGAATTTCTATTGCGCCTTGAGGTCCCATAACCGCGATTTCCGCGCAAGGGAAGGCGAAATTAAAATCGCTCTTGAGATATTTGGAACTCATCGCGATATAGGCCCCCCCGTAGGCTTTTCTTAGTATCACCGATATTTTCGGAACCGTCGCTTCGCTATAGGCGTGGAGAATTTTCGCGCCGTGCCTGATGATTCCGCCGTGTTCTTGATCTAACCCCGGCCAGTAGCCAGGAACATCCACCAGGGTCAGAATCGGGATGTTAAAGGAATTGAGAAACCGGATAAAATGCGCGGATTTGTCCGAGGCGTTGATGTCCAAGGCTCCGGCGAAATGTCCGGGATTATTGGCGATGACTCCGACTACGTCTCCGCCTAGACGGATAAATCCGGTGACGACGTTGCGGGCGTAGGATTCCTGAACTTCGAAAAACTTGTGCTCATCGGCGATCTGCCAAAGAACATGGTGGACCCGGTAGGGCTTTTTAGGATCGAGATTGCAAAGAGTTTCCAGTAGCGGCGTTTTTCGCCGAACCGGATCGGGGTTGGCGATTCGAGGCGGCCTTTCCCAGCGGCTTTGCGGGAGATAAGACAAAAGCTCGCGAACCTGCCTGAAACAATCGGGCTCTGATTTCGCGACAAAATGACAAACCCCGGATTTCGAGGCATGAACTGCGCTTCCCCCCAAGGCTTCAAATGAAATCTCTTCTCCGGTCGCGGCCTTGACGACATCGGGCCCGGTGACAAACATATGACTGATTCCCTCGACCATGAAAACAAAATCAGTCAAGGCTGGAGAGTAGACGGCCCCGCCGGCGCAGGGTCCGAGGATGACGGAAATTTGGGGGATGACCCCCGAGGCCATGGTGTTGCGGTAAAAAATTTGAGCATAACCGTCTAGGGAGTCGACGCCCTCCTGGATCCGAGCGCCTCCGGAATCCAAAATTCCGATGACGGGAACCCGACTCGACATGGCCAAATCCATGATTTTCGTGATTTTCGCCGCATGGGCCAATCCCAAGGAGCCGCCGAGAACGGTAAAATCTTGCGAGTAAACGGCGACTTCCCTTCCGCCGATAGATCCAAATCCAGTGATGACTCCATCGGCCGGAATGTCTTTGTCTTTAAGCCCAAAATCGGTGGCGCGGGTTCGAACGAGTAAATCGGTTTCCTGAAAGCTGCCTTCATCCAAGAGATAGTGAATGCGCTCTCTGGCGGTGAATTTCCCGCGGGTTTTTTGCGCTTTAACGCGCTCGGGGCCTCCGCCCTCTTCCGCTTTTTGAACCAAGGATTTCAGTCTTGATAGCGCTTTGGGAGTTTGGCGCGGCTTTTGACCCTCTTCTAGCGGGAAATCAGTTTGTTGGCTCATAAGGATTATTATAACTAAGAGCTTAGGCCTCTAGAAAAATATTTTCGTAGGATTCAATCATCTTGGTTAAGGGAAATCTATTTAAAACGGATTCATGAGCGTTTTTGAGTAAGACCGCTTTTGAATCCTTGGGAAAATCGATGAGTCGGGCAATAGCGCCAGCCAATGCCTTCGGATTTTGCGGGGGAACTAAAAAGCCGTTGAATCCCTCTTTTATGATTTCCGGAACTCCGTCTACGGCGGTCGCGATGACGGGGGTTTGGGCCTGCATCGCTTCCAAGATGACCGAAGGAAAGCCTTCCCAGTCCGAGGAAAGAATAAAGGCGTCAAGGGCGGGGAAAAACGACGAAGCGTCTTCTTTTTCTCCCGCTAAAATGACCGTATCTTCAAGCCCCAAGGTTTTAATCTGAAGCTCAAGGGCGCCGCGCTCGGGGCCGTCTCCAAAAATAACGCATTGAAGGTTCTTGGGAGATTGAATTAGATTCACCGCGTCAATTAAAGCGGCATGATTTTTCTGTTTATGGAGGCGTCCGGCGGTCCCGATGAGAAAAGAATTTTCCTTGATCTTAAGTTTTTTCCGAAGAGTCGTTTTTTCCTCTTGATTCAAATTGTGTTCAGTGTTTGCAATTCCGTTATAAATGACCTTGACTTTCTCGGGCATATAACCTTGATTTTGAATCAAAAAAGAGCGGCTGGCCTCGCATTCGGCAACGCTCAGATTATCTTGAGATTTGAGGGCCCGGTCCAGTAGCAGTGTTAAAAAAGAACGTGTGCGGGGGTTGACGCGGTGAGAGGAGATGAGTTTAAAAGAAACGGGAGATGAGATTTTAACGAAGCGGCATAACTCAACGGCCTGGTACATAAAGGCCAAGACAATATCGGGGCGTTTATTTTTTAGAACGCTTCTTAAAGTGGAAATAGCCGGAAAAAATCCCCGGCGTTCTGTCTCAAAACTCGAAACCTCTAGGCCTTCTTTTCTTAGAAGATCTCCGTAGACGCCGAGAGATTTAAGGCTGATAAAGCCCGAGATCTCAAACTTTTCTCGGCTGATATTTTTCGCTAGAGTGTAGAGTATTTTCTCCGCGCCGCCCCGTGTGCTTGAGGTCGAGACCAAAAGGATGCGCTTAGGCATCAGCCTTTAAAAAAAGAAATCACCGCTTTGGCCACTTGCGACATCTCGGATTTGGAAAGAAACGGATGCATCGGAAGAGCCAAAACCGTTTGAGAGGCTTTTTCGGCGACGGGAAACGCTTCCGGCTTGAGATTGAGGTATTGATAGCACTTTTGTCGGTGGAGCGGTAGCGGATAATAGACTCCGCAAGAAACGCCAGATGCCTTAAGATGGTTTGAGAGTTCATCTCTTTTTTCCGAGCGAATGACGTAGAGGTGAAACACCGATTGCGTCTGTCCATCTCCGATTGGAGGCAAGATCAAGGGAAGTTTCGAGAATTTTTTCTCGTAATACCTGGCGACGGCGACGCGTTTTTCGGTCCTTTCTTTAAGCCCCTTTAATTTGACGCGCAACAGGGCCGCCTGGATTTCCGCCATGCGGCTGTTTCCAGCAATTCGGGCGTATTCATAGGTCGGTCCGGACAGGCCTCGTCCGGCGTTTCTGATTTCTAAACAGGCGTTGGCCAAATTTGAGTCGTTGGTGGAGACGGCTCCGGCGTCTCCAAAAGCCCCGAGATTTTTTGAGGGATAAAAACTGAAGGCCGCGATATGGCCAAAGGAACCGACGGGCTTGCCTTGCCATTGGGCTAGGTGGGCCTGCGCGCAGTCTTCGATGACGTAGAGGTTTTTCTTGGCCGCCAGATCCATGATTTCGCTCATGTTGGCGGGAGTCCCGTATAAATGGACGGGAATAATGGCCTTGGTCTTGGGAGTTAAAACGGCTTCAATCTGCTTCACTCCGATGTTGAGGGTTGAATCTTCAACATCACAGAAAATAGGAGTCGCTCCGACAGAGGAAACGGCCGCGGCTGTCGCGACAAAGGTAAAGGTCGGGACAATGACCTCGTCTCCGGGCCCAATTTCCAGAGCTTTTAAGGCTACTTCTAATGCGTCGGTGCCGGAAGATAAGCTGATGGCGTGTTTAGCCTGCACCGCTGACGCAAATTCTGTTTCAAAGGCGCTGGTTTGGGGCCCAAGGATGTAGTGGCCCGAGTCAAGAACCTCGAGCGCGGCTTTTCTTAATTCTTTGCGAAGTTTTTTATATTCTGCGGTCACGCCGAAAATGGGAATCACGGGAAATCTCCTTTTTGAAATCGGCGTTTAGCCTAAGCCAAAGCCTTAGATTAAGCGCGTCTAAGATTCATTATAACATCTTGGACTGCCTGGCTTTTAGTCCGTGGTCTGTAAGACAAGATAGCGCGCGGCGGCCAGGCTCCATCTTCGGATGAGCTTGTTTTCCACGAGTTTATGGTTGAGATACAATCGCGTTTGATTTCTTTGCCCGCCTTTTCTCTTGGCGCTGAGCACAAATTCCACGGCGAGGTGCTTGGGTTTAATGAGGCGAACGAGAACCTTCATCAGGTCTCCATAGGATAGGCCGTTTTTGTTTTCTCCAGAGATAAAATTGCGGATGTTTTGCGCTTGTCGATCGAGATTGAGTTTTGATTTCTTGTGGGGATTTCCCAAATAAGGCAATTCATCGGCCAATTTTCGCATTTGCTCGAATTGATCTCTCACGGCGTGAAGATAGGATATGCGCCGAGTCTTTTCGGGGCTCGGCTTTCCGGGAGGATAGAGATCGCGGATTTCCCTGTTAAGGAGAGCTTCGGGCGTGAGGCCTTTTTTTGCGGCTCTGGCGGCGATGGACAGAAGTTCTTGGCGATTGTCTTGGGCGTTTAAATACGAGGTAAAAACCAGACTCCGGGGAGCGCTTTTGATGTCTGAAATCGCGTTGCGGTCTAAAACGACAGTCATGGCCGAAGAGCCGCCTTTATAAGCGTCTTTATCCCCTTTGGGAATCAATCCATTAAGCGGAAGCGCTAGTTTTTTCTCGCCGTAACTAGGGAAAAAAGAGCGAGCCAGTTTCGTTAAATGTTCCGGGGCTTTACTGTCTCTGGTTAAGCCCGAGTTTTGGGTATAGAGGATGACTGGAGAGGATGCGCGGCCTTTCTTGTCGTAGTAAAGAAAAGTGGAAACGCCCTCTTGGGAATCCTGCTCGAAGAGCGCTCCGAAATAAGGAAGACTTAATTCTCCGTTTTGATTTCCGTGCGAGGCGTCAAAAGCCTTAAACGTTCCACTGACTTTGAATGTCCCTCCGTTCGGATCGAAGATTTTCATTTGCTGATGGTCATGCGATGATTGGGCGGAGAAATTAAAAACGATGGGGATCGTGAAATTAATTGAACGGCTGATACCCACGCTTTCTTGGGTCCCCAGGAAGTTAACCGGGCTCTCAAGCTTCTTTGAGTTAGCAAGAGCGTTTTTAATGACGGATTTTTCCGTCAGCTTAAATGAGTTTTTTGCGGATTCCGTGTACATCTTCATGAGGGTTGAAAGCGTGCCTAATTTTCCCCCGGTCGCGAGTTTTTGAAGCTCCAGCATTTGCTTGGGGTTCTCGGGATTAAGAATGAATTCAATCAGGGCTTGGTTCTCTCCGCTCCAGGAGATGGAAACTCCAAGTTTAGTCGTGGTGTAACTAATGAGTTGGGTAATCCAAAGCTGGCTGAGGCCTTGCCCAACATTCCTTCCTCCGAGAGAATCTCCGACCACCGGAACCTCTTGCGAGAATATGGCCGACAGCATCGGGCCGGCCATGCTTAATAGGGTTTGCCCCGAGGCGTTGAGGAGTTTGGCGTGGTTAAACCTTAGCCGAACTCGCAGATGGGTCTTGTCCAGGCGTCTTAAAGTCAGCCCGTAGCCTCCAGTTTGAGAATAGAGAAGATTAAGGCCCACGATCGCGGGGCCAAAAATGGGAGTGAGGCCTGGTCCCGCCGCGATTTGAATTTGAACGGGGAGTTTCCAGATTTCGCCAATTTCCATCTTCTCGATGCGTTTGGCTTTGAGCGGGAAAACGGTTTTGGCGTCAAAAGGGTTGAAGATGCGCAGTAGGCTGTTGCAGGCGCTGGCTTGGTTTAGCGGTAGAGGGCGAATGATGGTGGTATTAAGGCTCGTGTTCATTCCCAGGGTCAGGGTCAGTGGCGCTCCGCTAATCGTTGTGGGGACAAAGCCGTAGTGATATTCAGGCGAAGGCGTATAGGAATCTAACACCGCCAAGCGTCCGTTGGCATAAGGAAGAGCCAAGATGGCGCGGTGAATGGATCCGGATATCCCAAGATCGCCAACCCAGTAGGCCCCGGCTCCGTGGAGATCGAGTTTGCGGCAGGCCTTGCTAGTGTCTCCCACCTGATTATCCTGATTCATCAGCTGATCATTAAAAGTGATTTCGCTTTCATAGCTGGGGTCGTCTTCTGGGCTGATGTCGCCGTTGGCCGATTTTTCCCAATCGCTTCCTGGGATGGGAATAAAGCGCGGCGGCTTGGGGGCTGATTTTTTGGGCTGAGTGGGCTTTTGGGGCGGCGTTTGAGAACCGGGTTGAGGGGGTGTCGCGGTTGCGGTCAAAACAGGAGAGGGGTTTTGTTCGTTGTTGATTTCAAAAGACAGGGTTTGAAGATTCCCGGGCTTTGGCGTAGAATTTAAGCTCTGTGATTGCCTCTGGGCATTTCCCATATCGGCGGAATTTTTTGGGGAGAGAGAACTGGGGTTTGAGTTTTCTTCAAAAGCCGTTTGGGCGGTTGATAAAATACTACGGATGCGGACCTGGGTCTGGGCGAGAGACTGTTGGGATGAACGCTTTTCTGAAAACCTGATTCCGCGCTTGCGTTTTTGCGGACAAATTCCATTGAGAACTTTATTTTGGTTTTTCACCGAAAGAGACAAGAACTCTTCAACTGAAAGGTGGCATTCTTTTGCGGCTTTCGCGATCGCTTTTGGTGAGGTGTTTTGCGCGGCCGCTGGAAAGGCCCATAGGATTATGCCGATCGCGGGCGCTAGTAACGCGGAAAAGCGCTTAGATTGATTCAATTTTCCGTTCCCTGGTCGGATTCTTTATATTTGCCTGCTAAGACAGCATGTTTCATGTCTGAGTTTAGGATATCATGCGCTAGCGGTTTGCGCCTGGGTCCAAAGGCCTAGAAAAATTCCAGCAAAGGGCCCAGTAGTAAACGGGGACTGTCCCTATTTATTTAGGAATTAGAGACCGCGCCGCTAGGCTATTGGCAAGTTTTAGTCCAAGACTGAATCTCTTGGGCGATTTTGGGAAATCCGTAGGACTGAGCCATGTTGGCCGCGGTTTGTCCGTCTTTGTTTTTCGCGCAGAAATTAGCTCCATGAGAGTGGAGCATCTGAACGATGACGCCATTTCCCGTGGCGGCGGCTTCCATTGCGAGGGTCCAACCGGTCGCGCTTTTGCCGTCAAGCTTGGCTCCGTGTTCCAACATTACTTTGACCATGACGGTATTTTGAAAGCCCACCGCGCACCAGATGACTCCGGCTCCGTGATGTCCGGCTAAATTGTCATAGATATGGTTGACCGCGCCCTTGGGCATGGCATTGAGAATTTTGGCGACTCCGGTGGCGTCGTTTTTGACGCAGGCGGCGGTCATCAAGGCCATGTAATTTGGATATTCTCTGTTGGCGATCTTAATCCTGGTCTGCGCGTTTTTTAGATATGGGGAAGAGAGAACCGTTTTCTGGGCAGCGTTCATCTGCATCTGAAAGTCTTGAGCCCTAAGTGGAGACTGAACAGCCGCGAAAATAACAGTTCCAAGCGCTAAAAATACTTTCTTCATTTTTTTGACCCCTTCTTAATGATAATGATTTGAGATCCCGTGTTATTATTAGAAGGTGTGGCGGGTTTTTTCGGAGATTTTTCTTTTCTATGCTTTTTGTCCCGGCATCCGGGCATGATGACATCTACCGACCGTTCACAATGCTTTCCGTAATCATCCGAGATGGCGGGCTTTTGGGAGACGTTTTTTTTGTTTTTCTTGAAATTCTGAAGGCCGCCAGGGCCCATGCCGCCGGGAAAGCCTCCGATGGGGCCGCCGCGGGCTAATACCAAATCAAACATTTTTATGGATTTTGCGGATTGAGCTTCGATACTTTCCTCAGCCCAGGAAGATGCGCTGATAAGGGTTAAACTCAGAACAACAAACGCGAAAATCTTAATCGTTGACGTTTTCATATTGGTCCTCTCTTGCCTATGATAGCATACCTGCCAGGTTTACGGTTTTTTAATCGTGGAGTTTTTCTCCATGGGAAATAGCGGAGCATTGCCCCCGCCTAAACTTGTTTGGACATATTGAAGTGAGGGCGAAATTTTTCGCGCTTCCACGATCGGTAAACTCGGGCGGATGAGGGCGTTGACGGTGACATTGACGCGCAGCCCCGATATTTTCAAATCTCCTGGGCCGATAATTTTTTGAATGATGACCCTGTCCGCTCCAAAAGTAAAGGGATGTCCATTGTATTGAAAAGAGGCATAGTCTGGGTTGGTAAAATTAAAGCCGTCTTGATCCATGAAAAGGATAATCTCGCCGTTTCCAATTAGTGCCATTTGTATGTGGAAAGGAAGGCCGTCTATACTTTGGCCGTCGGCAGGGACTAAGGCATGAAGATTGTATTTGGCCATGACTTTAGACAACGTCTCTTGCGAAAAATAATAGGAGCGGGCGGTTCTCCAAGAGGGGTTTGTAAAAAAATCCAGCGCGCTCATATGGCGTTTAATTCCTTTCGCGATCATCGTGTCGGCGGCCTTTAAAGGGACTTCGCGGATGGACGCCGTATTCCACTGAGGAAAGCTGGCCTCGATAATCTCAAGCGAGGTTTCATCCGGAGCCTTCAGAGAATGCCAGAGAGCCGCTGGAACGATTTCGTCGGATGTTCGGTTAATCTTGACCGGTACAGGCAGGGGCGAAAATTTGAGGGCTTGTGAGAATTGAGGCAGAGTGATCGCGCTTCCCAATTGGTCAAAATTAAAACCGGAAAAAGCGGCGGAATTTCCGGCGGCTTGCGAAAATAAAGACGATAAGCACAATCCCGCTGACAGTGCGTAAACGAGTAATTTTTTCTTCATATTGGTTATGCTAGCATGATTTCTCATCACTCGAGATGGGCCAAAAGTCCTAGATCTTAGGCGAAAAAAGACCTAATTTTAGAAAGTTTACGCCGCGGCTTCTTCTTTCCCGCCTCGGCGCCGTTCCGCTTCGCTCAATGATTTTTTTCGGAGTCGGAGGTTTTGCGGAGTCACCTCGAGAAGCTCGGTCGAGTCAATAAATTCCAAGGCCTGTTCCAAGGTTAGAATCTTGGGCGGCTCAAGCTGCGATTTTTCATCGGTGGCCTTGGTTCGCATATTGCTCAAGGCTTTGGCCTTGCAGGGATTGACGACGAGATCATTCTGGCGAGAATTCGTGCCAATGATCATGCCTTCATAAACCTCAACTCCAGGGGCCGTGAAAAAAACGCCGCGGTCTTGGAGATGGTCCAAGGCATAGGCGGTCACGAGCCCTCCCTCTTTGGCGATTAAGACCCCGTTGGGTCTTGGCGCCGGATCGGGGCCTTTGGGCGCGTAGCCGTCAAAGGAATGGTGCATGAGGCCCAAGCCTTTGGTGGTCGTCAGCAATTCGCTTTTAAGGCCCATCAAAGCGCGAACCGAGATGATGTATTCAAGTCTTAGCCGCGTGTTTCCTTCCGGCTGCATATGCGTCATCTTGGCCGCGCGTTTTCCAAGAGATTCGATGATCGCGCCTTGAAATTGATTGGGAATGTCCAAAATAAGGCGCTCGTAAGGTTCAAGGACTTGCCCGTTTTCAACTTTTTCGATCACGACGGGACGAGAAACGGCAAGTTCATAACCTTCCCTGCGCATCGTCTCAATTAAAACCGCCAAATGGAGCTCTCCCCGTCCGGAAACAAGAAAACGGCCTTCTCCGCCTAGGGCTTCGATTTTAAGCCCGACATTGGTCTCGGCTTCTTTGAGCAACCGTTCTTTGATATGCCGGCTGGTGACGAACTTTCCATCTCGTCCGGCCAAGGGGCTGGTGTTGACCATGAACTCCATCGACATCGTGGGTTCGTCAATTTGAATGGTCGGAAGGGCGATGGGAGATTCAACTAAAGCGAGAGTGTCTCCCACGTCAATATCCTCAAAACCGGCGACGGCCACGATGTCTCCGGCCGAGGCTTGTGGAACTTCGCGGCGCTCGAGGCCAAAATATTTTTCAAGCCGCGTGAGTTTCCCATTGAGAATCTTTCCGTCGCTTTTGATGAGGGCCACCGGTTGACTCTTGGCCATTTTTCCGTTCCGAATGCGTCCGATGCCGATACGCCCGATATAAGAGCTGTAGTCGAGCATGGTAATCTGCATTTGAAGAGGTTTTGACTCATCAGCTTCCGGGGCCGGAATGTGTTTGAGGACGGCTTCAAACAGGGGGGCGAGATTTTCTCCCATCTTTTCGGAGTCATTGCTGGCCCAGCCTTGTCTTCCGCAGGCGTAAATAATGGGGAAATCTAATTGCTCTTCAGAGGCTTCCATTTCTACGAAAAGATCGAAAACTTTATTAACCGTATCATGGGGGCGAGCGTCGGGGCGATCCATTTTATTGATGACGACGACGCATTTAAGCCCCGAGGCGAGGGCTTTTCTTAAGACAAAGCGCGTTTGGGGCATCGGGCCTTCCGCCGCGTCGGCCAAGAGAATGCAGCCGTCGACCATGTTGAGCACGCGCTCGACCTCGCTTCCGAAATCGGCGTGGCCGGGAGTGTCGACGATGTTGATGGTAATTCCTTTGTAGACGACCGAGGTGTTCTTGGCTAAAATCGTGATTCCCTTTTCTCTTTCCAGCGGGTTTGAATCGAGCACCTGTTCTTGCGGCTGATCCATTTTGCTTGAAAAAAGCCCCGTTTCCTTGAGCATTGAATCGACTAAGGTCGTTTTCCCGTGATCGACGTGGGCGATGATGGCGACGTTGCGCGTATCGTTTCTGCGTTGAGTGGTCATGATATCCTTTTCTCTAAATGTTCAGCGCGGACTCAATCGGCTACCTTTGGGGGTTTTCGGAGGCTCGCGGACTGCTGTGAATAATTAATTCGTAATATTCTAGCAAATAATAGGGGATAAGGGTGTGTTGGTTTTCCCCTGTTTTGAGAACGACATAGAAAAGCCCGATATTGGCGACTTCTCCTGTTTTTCCGGCGATCTCGATGACGTCGCCCACTCTAAAGGGGCTTTGCCAGCGAAGGGAGACGGCTTGGGCGATATTGGCGAGAATATTGTTTGAGGCTAGGGTAAATGCAGCGGCCCCAACTCCAAGCCCGACCGCCAAACTCGTCAGATGAAGCCCCAAGGCGCCGATGGCCAAGCTGATGCCGATGATATTGGCGGCCAATTGAAGGGCGAGGCGAAACAGGGCGGTGGTTTCCTCGTCCCAATGGGCATATTTGCCGATCAGCGGGATAAACTCTTGCAGAGAATGGGAGATCGCGCTTGAGACTAAAAGCGCAAACAGGCTTTGAGCGAAAGGGAGAATAGAGCCGATGAAATGATACCCCGCGTGCGCCTTTAATACGGGCAGAGCTTCTCCAAATAGAAATAACCCAAAACCCCAGAGCGCCGCTTTTAAATAAGAAGAGTAAGGGAGTTCCTTTAAGGCCTTCCAAAACGGGACTATTCCCAAATTCAGCAAAACCTTAAATGAAATCTTATCATCGATATTGTAGGGCCGAAAGAGTTCCACGGCTTTATTGCTGATTTGAGAATAAGTGAAGTAAACGGTTTCAGGGCCGGGATCTCCTGGAATCAGGGCATCGGGAGCCATTTGAAGGAACTGAAGCTTGACGTATTTCGGCTTCAGATCGGCGACTTTGTAAATTTTATCGTCGATGCGTATTTTTTCGTTGAGATTGAAAGGACGATTGATGACAAATAGCGTTGCGCGCAAGAGGTTGGAAAGAGTTTTGTTAATGGCTAGGCCCAGGGCGATGCCACCCGCGGCAAATAAAACCTGATTTGAGATTCCCGCAAAGTGGAGAACCAGTCCTAATCCCAGAAGCCAATTCGAGGCCGAGGCGGCAAAGCGGACGGTGTCGGTGGTGTTAGGGTTCCAGTGAAATGCGGCAGATAACTTTGAAATCGACCATGAGAGCGCGCGATGGACTCCGTAAATCAAAAATAAAAGCCCGGAGCCAATGATATAAGGCTTGGTCAGTGTCCATCCGGCTGCCGGGTGAATGGCTTTACTGGCGGCAAGGGCTGGCGCGGGAATTAAAAAAGTTGAGGCTATCGCTGAGCTGGCGATTTTAGCTTTCTTTAGAAAAGGCGCCGAAAATAGACCTCTCTTGGGAGTTACGGCTTCTCCATCCTTGCTCTTATCTCCGGACCAGAATCTGGTCCAACGAAGAGCGGAATGTTCATAACTTTCTTTTTGCATGGATTGATTCTCTTTGATTGATAGGTTTTTTGCCGCCTTCAATGAGTTTTCAGAAGCGGGAGTTTGAGATTTTTTCGCCGATGTCTGGATGAGCGGTTTTAAATGGAATAAAGGCGCGATTTGTGTTTTTTCTCTCTGGATGGCGGGGATGTTTAAAACTTCCATTTTCGGGTCGGGTAGCGTTGCTGGATAATCTAAAGAGAATTGGGATGGCGTTTCTGGATTGGCCAGGGACGAGAATTGAAGAGAAGCGGGCGCGGAAAAATGGGTTTCTGGGTTTTTCAGGCTTTCAATGGCGGCGTTGGCCAGCGCGGTTTGGAAAAATAAAATCGCGACTAAACCAATGGCGATAAACGGTCTCAGTTTATTCAAGATGCCTTATTTTACTTTAAAGAGATTGAGAGACAATTGGGTCCAAAGTCCTAGAAAAGCCTCGGCAAAGGGCCCAGATTTTTTGCCACAGGCTGGGCCTCATTGACAGTTCTCCTTCAAACTGCTAAATTTTTGAAGAGAGTTCCCTTTATAAGGAGATTAAAATTTATGGAAATCCATTTTACCGCTAAGCAAATCAAGATCACTCCGGCCATCCGGCAATATGTCGAAGATAAATTAGAGAGAACGCAAAAATATTTTGACTCCATTGTCTGGGCCCAGGTTTTTTTATCCGTCGAAAAAAGATCCCATAACGCGGAATTCGTTTTGCACGCTCCAGGACAGACTTTTCGCGCGTTGGCGACGGCGTCGGACCTCTATTCCGCTGTGGATTTGGCGGGCGACAAAATGAACGCCCAAATTAAGAAATTTAAAGAAAAACTTAAAAACAAGCATAAAATCCCGACTGGAGAGGCGGTCGCGTCTTTTCTCGCCAGCGGCCCGCGATTTGATTTTATCGATCAGGTGATGCCGCTCCTCACTCCCGAACAAGCCGTTCGCAATTTGGACTCATCCGAGAGACCATTCTTTTTGTATCAAGATAAAGACTCCCATCAAATTCATGTCGCGTACCGGACTGATGGCGAGCACTATCGCATCGTCCGTCCCATCAAGAAATCCGGCGTAGCCGGGAAGTGATTACACAAGATTTAACAGTTGAGCGCTTGTTTAAAGAGCAAGCGAAATCCCTGGGTTTGGATTTGGTCGCTGGCAAGCGCGGCCTTGGACGCTTAATTACGGTTCCCGAGATTAACCGCCCGGGCTTGGCCTTGGCCGGTTTTTTGGAGCATTTCAGTGCCGAGAGAGTCCAGGTTTTTGGCCGCGGCGAGCAGTCTTATTGCATGAAGGTCGGCTCTAAAACTCTTCAGAAATCCCTATCCTTGATATTGGATTCAAAAGAGATGCCGTGTGTTTTGTTTACCCATGGGCTCGATATCCCGTCCGTTCTTCGCTCCGAATGCGACAAGAGAGGCATTCCTCTTTTTCGATCGCATCTAAAAACCGCCGATTTAGTATCCGAGCTTGGAGAAAAACTGGAGTATGAACTTTCTCCCAGTTGCCTGGTCCACGGAGTTTTCGTGGATATTTACGGAATGGGGGTTTTGATTCAAGGCGGCGCCGGAATGGGAAAATCGGAATGCGCGTTGGAACTTCTCAAACGCGGGCATATTTTAATCGCCGATGACGTGGTTCGCCTCCAGCATCGGCGGGGTGGAGTTTTAAGAGGGATATGTCCTGAACCGTTAAAGAACCATCTTGAGGTGCGAGGGTTAGGCATTTTGGATGTCAGCCTTTTATTTGGCATTGGGTTCATTTTGGAGCATAAGCGCGTTAGACTGGCCGTTCAGCTTTTGCCGTGGGAACAAGTCGAATATCCGGAACGCACTGGCCTTTCCGACACGACAGTTTCAGATCGGAA
>JAKAQV010000174.1 GCA_021819565.1 bacterium
TCCTAATTGCACGATGACCGGTTTGGGCGTCGCCGGATATTGGCTGCATAAGAAAATTGGAGTCAAAGAAATCCGGCTTTCCTCTTATCAAGCGGTGTCGGGGGCGGGGCGTATGGCCCTTGAGGATTTTTTTTCCGAGAGTAAAGCCCAAATCAAAAATCTGCCCTTAAAAACGGGCCGCGTTCCGATTTTAAATATGGGAAAATATTCCCGTTTGCCGCGGCCAATTTTTGCCAATGTCTTTCCCCAGGTTGGATCCTTTGACGCTGAGGGATATTCTGCGGAAGAAAATAAGGTTGCTTTTGAGTTGAGGAAAGTCTGGAAGGCTCCGAATCTTAAAATCAGTGTCACGGCGGTTCGCGTTCCGACATTGAGAGGCCATTGTTTGTCGGCATGGATGACCTTGAAAGCCCCCATCTCTTTAAATGAAGCGAAAAAATTGATTTCACGCTCATCCGCGCTTAAGCCGGATTCTCTCTATCCTACTCCGCTTTCCTGCGCCGGAAAAGAAGAGGTTTTTGTCTCCCGCGTAAGATTCGGCTGTTCTCTTTCCGAGATCGTTTTGTGGATTGCGATGGACAATCTGGTCAAAGGCGCGGCTTTAAACTCCGTGCAGATTGCCGAAGAAATTTTGCGCCGCGGATTAATTTAAGTAGAATGGGGAAAAGAAGCGCTCTGATTGAAAAAGGGGGAGTTTATGCCAACAGCAACTCAATTTGTTCCAGGACTTGAAGGGATTGTCGCCGTCCAGACGAAATTAAGCCATGTCGATGGACAGAAGGGAAGGCTCATTATCGGCGGATACTCAATTGAAGAATTAGCCGGCAAGGTTTCTTTTGAAGAAGCCGCCGAACTTTTATGGACCGGCACGTTGCCTTCGTCCAAAGAAGCGGCTAGTTTTCGAAAAGAATTAGCCGAGCTCAGGACAATTCGGCCGGAGACCTTGGAGCTTATTAAGGTTGCGAGACATTCCCCGCCGATTGACGCATTGAGAATGGCTTGCGCGACTCTTTCTTTAGATTTGTCTAATCCAAACGATATTTCTCCGGCTGCGGATTTGGCGGTGGCTAAACGTCTGACCGCTCGTTTCCCGACCGTGGTCGCCGCTCATGCGCGGTTGCGCCAAGGGCATGAGCCAATTTCTCCGCGTTCTGATTTAGGCATGGCGGAAAACTTCCTTTATATGGTTTTTGGCGAAGTGCCCCATCCAGCGGTCGCCAAAGCGCTGGATACTTATTGGACGACTGTCATGGATCACGGCATGAATGCTTCCACCTTTACCGCTCGCGTGATTGCCAGCACCCGTTCCGACATGGTCAGCGCGGTCACCGGCGCCGTCGGCGCGCTCAAGGGCCCCTTGCATGGAGGCGCTCCCGGACCGGTTTTGGACATGCTCGTTGATATTCAATCCGCCGATCGCGCGGAAGCGTGGCTTAGAAATGAGCTTAACGCCGGACGGCGCATCATGGGTTTTGGACATCGGGTTTATAAAGTTCGCGATCCTAGAGCCGAGGTTTTGTCAAAGACGGCGGAGGCTTTGGCGGGAGCGGATTTAAGAAACCGCAAGCTTTATGATTTAGCGCGCTCGGTTGAAAAAACAGCTCTTAAGGTTTTAGATGAAGTTAAACCGGGACGGAATCTAAAGACAAACGTGGAATTTTACACCGCCTTGGTTTTGCAGTCCGCCGGTTTGGTTCCCGATCAATTCGTCGCGATGTTCGCCTGCGGCCGGGCCGCCGGCTGGTGCGCCCATGTCATGGAGCAACACTCGCAGGATCGGCTGATTCGCCCGCAATCGGAATATCTGGGTCCGCAGAATCTCGTCGTTTCCCGTTAGTCTTCGCTTTTAATCGCGGGCTTGCGCCTGATGTTCAAGGTAGCGCTGTTTGCTTGATGTTTATAGTTGACAAATATAGTCGGAAATTGATAATTTAAATTCTAAGGAGAAAACAATGAACAAATATGAATTTGCCGTGCGCTGGCTGCATGTGATCGCGGGAATTACCTGGATCGGGATGCTCTACTTTTTTAATTTCATCAATGTCCCGTTCCAAGCGGATTTAGACGATGCCGGAAAAAAGGCCGCCAATCCGAAGCTTCAGCCGCGGGCTCTGTGGTGGTTTCGTTGGGGCGCGATGGTCACTTTCTTGGCCGGACTTCTTCTTTACGCCTTGATTTATATGTATGTCCCGGGCGTTGGCTTTAGCGCTCAAGGGCTTCGGGCTCCTTCCGGATGGCTTTTAATGGGAATGCTCTTTGGAACGATCATGTGGTTTAACGTTTGGTTCATCATCTGGCCGGCGCAAAAGAAAATTCTCTCCGGCAAAACTCCGGCGGAAGAGTTGCCTCCCATTCGCAAGAGAGCTTATCTCGCTTCTCGAACCAATACTTATCTTTCCGCGCCGATGCTTTTGGGGATGCTGGCCGCCAATCACTTAAATGCGGCGTTTACCTGGCCGCGCGCGATTGCGGCTCTGGCTCTCGCCTTCTTAGCTATTTGGACCGCGATCTGGCATTCTTATAAAGTCGGAAAGACCGTTTAAAAAGCGGTTTTTAATCCGATTTTTATTTAAGCCGATTTTGCTGGTCGGATAAATGATAGAATAGGCAGTGCTCTTTTCCGAACTCGGTCTCCATCCTGATCTTGAACGCGCGGTCAAAACCCTAGGCTGGAATGAGCCGACCCCCATTCAAGCCAAGGCGATTCCCGTCGCATTAAAAGGGGGAGACATTCTTGGTTGCGCTCAAACCGGCAGCGGAAAGACAGCCTCCTTTGTCTTGCCGATTCTCCATCATCTCTTGACCAAACCCGGAGACGGACTTCGCGCCTTTGTGATCGTTCCAACCCGTGAACTCGCCACTCAAGTTGAAATTTGTTTTAAAGATTGCGGGAAATTTTCTCCAGTTCGCGTTGCTTCGGTCATGGGCGGAGTCGGTTATGATCGGCAGAGAAAATCGATGTCTGGAGGCGCTTCTGTCATAGTGGCCACTCCTGGAAGGCTGCTTGACCATCTTAAAAGCGGGCGTTTCAAAATGGATTCGGTTCAATATTTGGTTTTAGATGAAGCAGATCGCATGTTGGATATGGGTTTTTTGCCTGATATCCGCGCGATTATTTCCCGCGTTCCTCGCGATAGACAGACCATGCTTTTTTCCGCGACCTTGGTCAAAAAAGTCGATCAAATCGCGGCTTTTGCCTTGAAAAATCCCGAACGAGTCGAGGTCTCTCGCCCCACCGACACCGCCGAGGGAATCAGCCAGGTTGTCTATCCCATTAGTCAGGCGCAGAAAACGGATTTACTGGTCGCGCTTTTAAAAGCGACCGAGATGAGGTCCGTTCTTGTTAGATCGG
>JAKAQV010000025.1 GCA_021819565.1 bacterium
GATCTGATGACCAAAGAGTATGAGGCCGAGGTTTTGTCGGTTTTTCGCCGTCTTTTGCAAAAGGGCCTGATTTACCGGGGGCTCAAGCCCGTTTATTGGTGCATTTCGTGCGAGACAGCCCTTGCTGAAGCCGAGATCGAATACAAAGATAAAACATCGCCCTCGGTTTATGTCGCTTTTCCAGCGGAGTACGGCACTACTCCTATCAATGTCTTGATTTGGACCACGACGCCCTGGACATTGCCAGCCAACCGAGCTGTGGCCTACAATCAGGCTCTCGATTACATACTGGTTGAAGTGGAATCATCACCAAAACCTTTTCTTGTTGCCAGGGAACGCTATGAGGCTTTAAAACAAAAACTCAAGTGGGATAATTCAAAGATTCTATGGGAAGAGAAGCTGAAAGATGGCATGGAAGGAACTTGGGAAAACCCGCCATCTCCGATGGGGCCACGGACTTTCTACCAAAGGCCATGGGAAAAAACTTCCGAGGGGAAATTATGCCCCGCAACTTACGTGACTGCGGAAGATGGGACGGGCCTGGTCCACACCGCGCCGGGACACGGAGCGGATGACTTTGAGACCGGTCAAAAATACGGACTTGAGACTCTGTGTCCCGTGGACGCTTCCGGCCGCTTTACCGAGGATGCTCCGGAATTTTTGCGCGGGCTTAAAGTGTTTCCCGAAGGCAACGAAGCCGTCATCGCCGATCTTAAGAAGCGCGGGATGCTTTTAGCCGAAGAAAAAATCACCCACAGCTATCCCCATTGCTGGAGATGCAAAAACCCCGTGATTTTCCGCGCGACCAATCAATGGTTTCTTTCTTTGGATAAAGCGCAATCCTTGAGAAGCGATCTTCTGAAGGCGATTGATCAAGTCCATTGGGTTCCCGCCGTTGGAAAAAGCCGCATTGGTAGCATGGTTGAGAATCGTCCCGACTGGTGTTTGTCCCGTCAAAGGCTTTGGGGAACGCCGATCCCGATTCTCTATTGCGCGGACAAGAGCTGTCATAAGCCTCTTCAGGATGAGGCGACCTTTGCGGCGATTGAAAATCAAGTGCGAAAATCCGGAGATGATTTTTGGTTTGAGAATTGGGACTCGCCTATCAATAGCGAAACTTGGCCGTTTTTGCCGAAGGGTTTGAAGTGTTCTTGTGGTTCGCAAAGTTTTATCCGCGAAAAAGACATTTTGGATGTTTGGATGGACTCCGGAGTTTCCTGGGCCTCGGTTCTTAAAGAAGGAGAATATCCTGCCGATTTGTATCTTGAAGGCTCGGATCAACACAGGGGTTGGTTTCAGAGTTCGCTGGTTTTGTCTGTGGGCGTCAACGGGAAAGCTCCTTATAAATCGGTTTTGACCCATGGCTTTGTGCTCGATGAAAAAGGCCGGGCGATGCACAAATCGACGGGAAATGTTGTGAGCCCTCAGGAAGTGATCAAAAAATACGGGGCCGATATTTTGCGGCTCTGGGTCGCCTTGTCCGATTACGGCGATGATGTCCGGATTTCGGATAAAATCTTGGAAGGCCCCATTGAGTCTTACCGAAAAATTCGGAACACCCTGCGTTATCTTTTGGGAAACACTTTCGATTTTAATCCGAAAGACGACGCGCTTAAATCCGAAAATTTGCCGCCGCTTGAGCGATATGTCTTAAACCGCTTAGCCGTCTTGCGCCAAGAAGTTCTCTCTCATTATGAGGCTTTTGAGTTTCGCGCCGCCGCGAGAAAAATCGTCGATTTTTGCGCTTTTGACCTCTCCGCGTTCTATTGCGATATCGTCAAAGATCGGCTTTACACCTATGCCGCTTCTCATCCGCAGCGCCGCGCGGCTCAAGCGGTTTTGGCGGAATGCTTAAACGTCCTTTTGCCTTTGACCTCCCCGATTCTTCCGTTTACCATGGAAGAGGCCTGGCAGGAGGGCCCCAAGCGCTGGGGAGAGGCGGACAGCGTTCTTTTGCGCGTCTTAAACGCCGAGAGGCATCCAATCGACAACGTGGACGGCTCTTTGATCGATCAGGCGCGGGAAATACGCGAAATGGTGCAGAAGAAACTCGAAGAAGCGAGAAGCGCGAAATTAATCGGCAGTTCGCTTGAGTCAAAAGTCCTTCTCAAAGGAAAATTTCCCACAAGCTCCGACGAGCATTTCAAGGATTTTAACTGGGCCGAGTTTTTCATCGTCAGTCAAGTCGAGCTCAAGAGCTCTTCTTCTGACATTTCTATTGAAATTCTTCATGCCGACGGCGCCAAATGCCCGCGCTGTTGGCGCTATACCCAGGACATCGGCTTAAAACATCCTGAACTTTGCGGTAGATGCGCTCAAAATCTTGGCTGAGAAAATCCTTGATCAATCACCCTCACCCTAACCCTCTCCCCTCAAGGGAGAGGGAAATTTTAGGTTTTAAATTTATTGTTTTAAGGCTGACAAGCCTCGCAATTCTTTTTGTTTTGGACCGCGTAACCAAAATCTGGGCGATGCGCGATTTAAGACTGATCGGCTTTATTCCCGTTCTTCCGTTTTTTTCCTTAACCTATGTCGAGAATACCGGCATGGCCTTCGGCCTCGGCCATCACAAGAATTTTTTCTTTCTCATCATTACGATGATTCTCTTGCCGGTTCTTTTCTTTCTCCAATGGAATTGGCGCGACAAGAATTCTTGGATTCAGGTGGGGCTTTTGTTGGTGACGGCCGGAGCCTTGGGAAATCTCTACGACCGAATGGCCTACGGCTATGTGGTCGATTTCCTTTATATTCATTACTGGCCGGTTTTTAACGTCGCCGATTCCTGCATTACAATCGGGGCGCTGTGTTTGGCCTGGGGGTTTCAGCGGGAAGAAAAATCCGGGAACTTTTTGGGCGCTCAACCGTATAATTAATGTAGAATAGACTAGATTACGTCGGAAAGGGGGGGGAAATTATGCAAGCGACAAACGAAAAAACGAAATCCTTGGAGTTGGCGTTGGCTCAGATCGAAAAATCTTACGGCAAAGAATCCATCATGAGAATGGGCGAGCGCGCGGCCAAAATCAGAGTTGAAGTGATTCCGACGGGAATTCTCCCCCTGGATCTCGCCTTGGGCGTCGGCGGTTTTCCGCGCGGGCGCATTATCGAAATTTACGGGCCGGAATCTTCCGGAAAGACGACCTTGGCTCTTGAGGCCGTGGCCCAGGCCCAGAAATTGGGCGGAACGGCAGCCTATATCGACGCCGAACACGCCATGGACCCGGCTTATTCCCGGCAATTGGGGGTCGATGTCGACAGCCTTCTTATTTCTCAGCCCGATTCCGGAGAAGAGGCTCTTGAGATCACCGAAAAACTGACGCGCTCAAGCGCGGTGGACGTCATCGTGGTTGATTCGGTCGCGGCCTTGGTTCCCAAGGCTGAAATTGACGGCGAAATGGGAGACAGTCACGTGGGGCTTCAGGCAAGACTCATGAGCCAAGCCTTGCGAAAGCTGACCGCCGCCGTTGCTCAGAGCCGCACTTGCCTTATCTTTATCAATCAAATTCGCAATAAAATCGGCGTTCCTTCTTATATGAACCCGGAGACGACGACCGGCGGGCTGGCCCTTAAATTCTACGCCAGCATGCGCCTTGAAATCCGCAAGGCGGAGACCATTAAAGACGGGGACGTGGTCATTGGCGCGCGCACCAGGGTCAAGGTGGTGAAAAACAAGGTCGCTCCGCCTTACCGCACGGCGGAATTTGACATGATTCACGGCCACGGGGTTTCCAAGGAAGGCGGTCTTTTGGATATGGCGGTCGAGGCTCAAATTATCGAGAAATCGGGATCATGGTTCTTATACGGCGAAGAGCGCCTAGGCCAAGGTCGCGAAAACGCGAAAGCGACTCTTAAAGATAATCCGGAATTAGCCTCAAAAATTGAAAAAGCTCTTAAGGCCAAGTTCTTGGTGGCAACCCCGCCGGCGGAGAACGCCGCTTCTCCCGCTAAGGATGACAAGGTCGCCAAGCCAAGCGTTTCCGCCGGAAAAACCGCCGCCGTCAGCGGTCGATAGTTTCCCGCGGTTTTACTAGACTAAAACCGTGACTGGGGAAGGTCCAGAAAAAGCGCCGGCTGGGCGCCTGCCCGGTTTGGAGGAATACGGCCGCTATATCCGGCTTGAGCGCGGTTTGTCTCCCAATACGGTTGAGGCCTACCTCTCGGATTTGAGGCAGTTTGGGCTCTATTTAAAAGAGGCGGAGCTTTCATTTGAGACAGTTCAAACCAGGGACCTCGAAAACTATTTTTGGAAGCTTAAGACCGAAAAAAAACTCGCCGCCGCTTCTCTGTTTAGAAAAATGGAGGCGGTTAAGTCTTTTTATGTTTTTCTAGTTTCCGAGAAAAAAATGGAAAAAAGTCCGGCGGCTTCCTTTCGTTCGCCCCGGATGCCGCAACGCCTGCCGAAAACCCTGGCGCTTTCCGAGATTGAGACCTTGATGCGCCTTGAAGACTTGAGCTCTTTTGAGAAAATTCGGCTGAGAACCATGCTGGAATTAATTTACGCGACCGGCATGCGGGCCTCGGAAATTTTGGCTTTAAAATCGGACGCCATTAATTTTCAAGACGGATGGGTGCGGGTTTTGGGGAAGGGCTCAAAAGAAAGACTGATTCCCATTCATTCAACGGCGATTGCGTGGTTAAACCGATACGCCAAGGCCCGGGAATCCCGCTTTCCCGGAGAGGACTCTTCCGAATTTTTCCTCAGCCGGAGAGGAAAAAAACTCAGCCGGGTCCAGTTCTGGCGGGAAATTCAAGCCCTCGGTAAAAAAGCCGGAATTTCTCATCTTCATCCGCATCTGTTTCGCCATTCTTTCGCGACCCATCTGCTTCAAAACGGGGCCGATCTAAGATCGGTTCAAGAGCTTTTGGGACATGCGAGTTTGTCGACGACCGAAATCTATACCTCGGTGGACCGCTCGGGGCTTAAAAAAGCCCATGAGCGCTTTCACCCAAGACCCTAATGAAAAAAATTATTTTAACGACCGTTCTTTTCTTGTTTCCCCTTTTGGCTCAGGCTGCCGCGAGCAAGGATCAGATTAAACTCGTGGAATATTTTTTAAAGACCCCGACTAAAAATCTCAATCCTGATATGGTGCCGGATTTCTTGTCGGTGGGCGAGAAAAATTTGCCCCAAAGACTGCGCCGTGGGTACGTTTCCAAGGTGATGGAGCTCTACGGCCTCAGAAAGACCGCGGAAGGGGAAAAACAAGGTTTTGTCAGAACTCCGGATAATTCTTCCTCTTCCTGCCGTGAATTTCATGTTAAAAAAGGCCTCAGAATGTATAGTTCGGTTTTTTCCAAGGACTTGGTGAAAGGAAAAAGTATTTCAGAAATAGTCCGAATGCTTCGTTTAGGGCATTTCTCGCGCCTCTCCAGCCAATACCTGCCTTGTCTTCAAAAAAGAACTCAATGCACGGAACAAGACATGGTGTGCGCTTTCACGCTCAGTGTTTTATCCGTTAAAAAAGGCAAAGGCCGCCGTAATTATTATTTTATTTATGACAAAGATCCTCTCGGGGTTATCTATTCTCTCTGTGAGCGCCCCAATGTCGGCGGGAACACCAATTTCTTCGGGGAACGCCCGGGAGTCCTTTGTTCGCATTAAACGGTTGAATTAATTTCAGGAGCCTGTTACACTGGTAGAGATGATTCCCAGATATTCTATTAGAGTGGTCGCTCGCGGCGTTCAAGACGATTCGCTCAGCTATTGGCGCGGCAAATCCGCGGAAGAAAGACTTTCCGCGGTGGAATTTTTGCGCGAGCAATACTACGCCCTTTCCGGGTATAAAACCCTTCCAAGGCTCATTCGCGTGTGTGTCTTGCTAAGAAAGGAGGGCGAATAGACTCATCGGGTCCAATGAATATCCATCCCGATTTTTCCGATTTCATCGCGGCCCTTTTGCGTTGCCGCGTCGAATTTGTGATCGTGGGGGCTTTTGACTTGGCGTTCTTGGGAAGTCCCCGATACACCGGAGACTTGGATATCTGGATCAGGCCGACGGCCTTAAACGCGCGAGCGGCGCTCAAAGCGTTGAAAGAATTTGGCCTAGACTCTCTTTCCCTGAGCGAAGAAGACATTCTTTCCGGCAATGTCATTCAATTGGGCTATCCGCCGGTCCGCATCGATCTTTTGACGGCTCTGGACGGCGTCACGGCCGATGAAATTTGGGCCGGCCGACAAGAAGGGCCGATGGGCGAGCATGTCGTCAATTACATGGATAAGAACTCCTTCCTCAAAAATAAGCGCGCTATTGGCCGCCATAAGGATTTAGCCGATATCGAAGCCATTGAAGGTAATCCGGAGTCGGAAAAGTAAAAAATCGGTAAAAAATGGCGGGCGGCCTTGACGGAATTTAAAATCGGGGCTATAAATAGGTCAGGGGGAGTTTATGAATAAAAGAAATGCGGCGGCGCTAGTCGTTTTAGCGATCATGTTTCTTTCCTTGGGCGGCGCATGGGCACGGCCTTGGAGTCCTGATGAAAAATCAGGCGATGATTCGGTGAGCGTTTTGTCTCAGGCGAGTCAGAATGCCGCTGAGAATCAGGCGACGGCTTCGACGAATTCCACGGGAAAATCAGCTTGCCCCATTTTGTCTCGCGGGGATTTGCGGCAAAAGCTCAAGGTTCTCGTTTTAGAGAGCGCGGCTGAGTCTCGCGGAGCTCTCATGCTTTCGGATCAAAGAGTTTCTTCCGGAGTCGGGATTTGGCTTGGCGGGAAGAAGGCCCCCTCGGGTATTTTCAATTGCGTCTTTCCTTACAAAGGGCGAAGAACTCGGCAAAGCCCGGCCGAGGTTTCATTGGCCAAAGACATGAGCCGTTGGGTCGCCGCAAACCCGCCGGCCGTTTTAGGCGCAAAATTACCTGCGGCCTGGGTCGGAAATTTTCTCAATGCGGCTCAATCCGATTCTTTGAAAATCATCGGGAAATCTGCCTTTAAAAGCAAAAAAGGAGGGCGGAAAACGGAGAAAGAAAATAAGTCCACCGCGAAAAACACGTCGAGCGTCCAGTCCGCGATTGATAAAGCTAAATCAGCGCAGGCTCAGACCGATGCCCAGAATAAGGCCGTTGAACGCGCTGTCGGTCAACCCGCTTTAAAAATTCCGAGTCCGGCGGTTCTGGTTAAGCCTATACAAACCCCCATTCTTTCTCCAATTCTCGCCGGCTGGAGAGAAGCCGGGCAAAACAAGGCGGCGGACGTCAATGATTTGATGACCAATCACGGCTGGATTTCGGCGGTGTCTCCGCTTCCAAATGGCCATGCCGATCCCGGAATCATGAGTCCGAATCATCATGAATTTTATGACGTCAACACCCAAAAGGTCTATGTTTTTACTCCCGCCTCTCCCGTGAGGGCAAAAAACCCCAAGAAGCCTCAGCCAAAACCTGTTTCTCCTCGCTGGAAGGAAGTTGCGCTCAATAAGTCTGTGGACGTCAATGATTTAATGACGAATCACGGCTGGTTTTCGGCGATGACTCCTTTCCCGAGCAGCGATGCCGATCCCGGAATCATGAGCCCGAACCGGCATGAATTTTATGACATCAACACCAAGAAGGTTTACGTTTTAGAGTCCTCTCTGACTCAGAAATAGAAGTTAGACCTTACTTTAAATGCCTTTGAAAGGCTCGTGCGACGTATCGGGGAATCCAGAAGAGATGGATCATCGCGCTGTAGTGCCCAAAGGGAACCCACATCTGGCGGCTGTCGGGAAAGGCTTCCTTGAGTTTAAGCGCGTTTTCTCGCGGGATGATTTGGTCCCAGCTGGCGTTGATTAAAAGAGCGGGCTTGTTTTTGTTTTCCTGTCTGTAATTTAAAACATCCATCCCCGCCCAGGCTTTTTCAAGTTCATTTTCGCTAATCCCCATTTTTTTGACGAAGGGTGCCGTCATCGCGCTATGGAAAAGGAGATCAGGCAAATCCGCTCCGCCAAGCAAAAAGACCCCGTAGCGCGGAATTGAGCTGATGGAATAAGTGGCGCTGCCGACTAACGATCCCAGGCTGATGCCGAAAATGCCGATTCGAGATGGATCTATCTCGGGACGGTCCTTAAGCCAGGCAAGGGCCTGGCAGGAATCGGAAACGGCTTGACGAAAATTTTGAGCGAGGATCTTGGGATTGCGCGCCAAAAAAACTTCTCCGCTGTGAACTGACGGAGATGGTCGGCGATGAAACTGATAGGGCGTTTCAAGAAAAAGCGTGGCAAAGCCCTTTTGGTTAAATTGACGGATAAATTGCCTTTCGATCCAGGTGTTGGGCGCGGCCATGACCGGCAAGACTAAGATCGCGGGAAAGGGCCCGGTTCCCGTGGGAAGGGTATAATGAGCCCAGACGGTGTTATTGGCCTTAAACAGGCTATGCACACGGGAGGGAAATGTCAGAGTTTGAACGCGGGAGTCTTTTACAGGCGACTTTGAAAGTTGAAAACGCGCGGGCTTGCTCGGGCAAGAGAGGCCCAAACTCCAGGCTTGAGCGGCGAAAAGAAAAAGAAGCGTTTGAAACACAATCATTTTATAATAGAATAAACCGCGACGCCAAAAAAATGAAAAAAAATCGCGCTCCGGTTCAAATTTTGGGTTTCGTTATTTTAGCGCTCGCCTTGTCTTTGTCCCTTTTTTCCTGCTCTTTCGTGACCGATTTGACCCATGAATTTAGTTTCAGTTTTAGCAAGCCCTTGACTCCCAATCAATTCGCCCTTCAGCAAGGGATAGAAAATTTTTATTACGAGGAAGTCGACAGCGCTTTTTTTTCCGGCAATGTCGAGACTTTTTCCGATCTCTATTTGCCGACTATTTCACGGCCGATGGACTGGAATCATATCCACGCCTGGGCTCAAAAATTTTTCAAGGAGCATCCCAGCTCTCATTTCGTGGTCAAAAATATTTTCATCGACCAGATGTCTTATGTTCGCGCGGTTGTTCGCGTCAGGTATGAAGTCCTAACCGCTGGAGGAGAAGGCAGCTTTTCGGGATACGAGAGAGATGTCTTGGTTCATCAGAAAAACGGCTGGTTTATCGCTTCCTGGGAGAAGCTTAATCCAAACGCCAAGGTCAAGGGAGATTCTAAATCCTCTTACGGCCTTTCTCTTCCCTTTGATTCCGCTGAAACCCCGGCCGCCCGCGGGCAATAGTAAAAAATCGGTAAAAAAAGCCCGCCCCCATTGACAAGATTTGAAGCGCCTATTACACTGTGGGTATGACGCAATTCTGGGAGAAAAAAAAGGAGAAAAAGCGTTCCGGGCTCTTTTGGGGAATTTTAGCGACAGGCTTGGGCGCTCTTTTTTTAATTCCCCCGAGTTGGTGGAGCGTTTTGGGGCTTTCCCGCGGTTTTCATTTTCGCGGCTCCTTTGACGAGACTTTAAATCAAGAGCAGTTTGCCCCCAAACCGGCGTCTATTCCCGCGCGGCAACCTTCTTTTCTTTTAGCCGGACAGTTGGGGAGCCTCAAGGCCATTCCTTGGGATCAAAAATTGGGTCATCCCGTCAGCGTCACGGGCTTGGTCAATCCTTCCGAGGCGCGCGATCGCCCGGATTCCGTCTATGTAAAAAAAGATCCTTTTCCCAATTCCGAGGTGTCTGCCAATGAGGGAGATCTTTTGTCCTGGGCCTTAAGCCAACCGCCGTCCGCGGGCAAGGTCTCATCGGTCATGGTTCACAGAGTCGGCCGCGTGTCTCGCCGGGCAAAAACATCGCAATTTGCCCAGACTTTTAACAGCCGCTCCAGCGGTTGCATAGACGGCCCTACTTGCGCGATGATGCAGCTGGCCAAGGCCAAGGCCGAATCTTCTTTTCTTTGCAAAAACGACGGCTGTCCTTCTTCCGTCGAATATGAATCCGCGGAACTCTCCTCCATTTTCGACGGTTCCGACGGCCGCTACAGAAGTTTGGTGATGCTTCAGGGAACCGGTTCTTCTTCCGCCCCTGAAATTCACAAATTAGGAGTGCCGCTTTTCTAGGAGACGATTATGGCCGATTCAATGGAAACGCCAAAACCGGGGACTCAAAATAAAAAAGAAGACAAAAAAGGCGGGGTTCCCACTTTAAGAGATACCACTCAAACCTTGCGCAATCCCGCTTTTAAGGTCAAGGATCTTAGCGCGAGAACCTTGGTTGATCGCTTCAAGCAATTTCGCAAAAAAGATTTGGCTTTTATCTTGGCCGGTTTGGGAGTTCTTTTCACCGCTCCCATGGCCGAGCGCTATTTGATGTCCCCGACGCATGGGTCCTCTGACGTCTTTAAAGAGGGTTGGGGTTTTCGGCCTGGGCAGGGTGGCTTGGGCGCGGGCGGCTCTCCTTTTGATACCGGGGAAAACGGCTTTGCGACCGGAAACCAGATCGGGGAAAATGGAGACATCATTACTCCCGCTAATTTCCGCGATCCCTCGAGTTTGATTTTGGGTCCTGAAGCCGAAGCCCAGCCGCCGGCGACGACCAGCGAAGCCCCGGCCTCTAGCTCCGGGGGATCGAATTGGAAAAACGCCTTGGCCGAAGCCGGCGGAAACGCCGCCAAAAAAGCCTTGGGCCGGGCCGGCCTTCCCATGCCGCCTTTGACCTTAAGCAAGAATATGCTCAGCGGTCTTGGGGGCTTAAGCCCGCAGGGCGGAGGCGAACATTACAGCTTGCCGCCCATTTCAGGAGGGCATGTTCCCAATAGCCCCAATGTTAGTAATTCCCTGGGCGCGGTCAAGGCCAATCCCAATTTAAAAGGCGTGGGTCCTTGGAGCGAGACGGGAAACGGCAGCGGTTCAATTGAAGCCTTAAAAACCGCCGGGGGAAATGCCGCGAGCCAATTTTCAAACCCCAGCGCGGCCAAGGGCCTTCAAAACGCGGCCGCGGTTCAGATGCCGACCGCCAACCCCAATCGTTTCGGCAGCGCCGGCGCGGATAAGGCCCTGGGAAATAATTCGGTCAAGATGAATAAGAACCTAGGGGAATCCCTCGCTTTCATGGCGGCCAAGATGAACATGCAAAAAGCCATTGACCTTCAATGGAAGCTCGCCGAGAAAAAAGCCATGATGTGGCCCAATATTGAGGAAAAGATGTTGACGGATATGATTACGAAACCTTTGGGGGCCGTTGAGGATGCGCTTGGCCAAGGGATTGCGGGGTTTATGGGGGGGCCTTCGGCGGATGATTATGTCTGCTCAGATGGTCAGACTTATCCCGCTCTTGCTTGCTTAGATGCTGCCAGTGGAGGTCCTAAGGCTCCTTCAAGCGGATGGTGTTTTTACAAAGGCGCTATCTACAGTGGCGGCAAAGATACAGGAATAACCCGGATTGCCACTGGTTGTTCTAAATCTGGATCCACCGGCAACACCACAAATCCGCCGGGATCGGATACGAATCCTCAGCATTCGATTGATAAAATCGCGCAACAATGCCAAGGCGTAACTGCGGCGTCTATTGGCGGTAATGGGACTAACGTTACAGGTAATTTAGATCAGATGAATCAGACTTGTAGCGCCCTTAAGGACGCTATCAATCAAGAGAAGAACGCTAATCAGACCATGGGAACTTCAAATGCGCCGAATTCTTCATCGCCGAACCCTTCGTCTGGCAGTAACTATGACGTTCGGAAGTCCCCCGTGCGCGGGTTTGTCCTCAACCCCATTCATTCTCTTTTGTGGGCGTTCGCGGGCCAAATATTTAACGCCACCGCGCGGGCACAAACGCCATCGACTTGCCCAGACGCTTCTTCTTGCTTAAGCGACGCTTCTACACAATTGAACACGGAAGTGGGGGATATGAAGAAATCTGTGGGAGAGGCTCTTAAAGGAGTATCTAGCTGTCAGAGTTCTCTTAGTGATATCTCCTCGCAATGCTCGCAGCAACCTGGATCGGAGGCGACGGCCAAACAGATTGATCGGGATGTTAAGTCTCTAAAACAAAGCTGTTTCCCTCCCATTCAGAAATCTATTGGGAAGACGTTTCAGGCTAGGATGAAAAAGATCGATAAAAAAGTTAGCCAAGACATTGGGCAATCACAATCCATGCTTAGTAAAGTCCAGTCTACAAACGAAGCGAATATTACCCAAGATCAGACCGATGCTCAACGAGCGGCCAGCCAAATTAAAAGCAAGCGAAATAAAGCGGCTTTCAGTGGTTATGCCGCTCAAATTGGAGGAATAGATAAGTATGTTGATGGAGAAAGAACAAAACTAATGACATGCGCCGGTAATTTGGATAGTCAACGAAAAGGCGCGAAAGCAATAGGGGATGCGATTTCAAAATCCTATGCTCGAATTAAATTTCTATTTGAGAGTGGCTATCAATCGCAGGGTGGAATTAGCACCAACTACACCGCCCCAAATTTAGACTCCTCCGTTAACGCCGCGGCAGGATGCCAGGATGCGGGACATTGTTCGCAGGGATATAATCAGAGCTATTACAACGAAATTAATAAAGATGCGTGTCAATTTCAACAGGATCTCGCTAAGGAGTTGAAAAACTTAGAATCGCTAAATACGAATATACAACCCCTTTCGAGCGATATGGCGAAGTCCCAATGTCCCGCATCGGTTACTACTGCGGGCCAGTCCGCGGCGCAATAAAATTAAATCATGCCGGATTTAAACATTTCCCGTTACCAGCGTTTTCTGCTCCGGGAAAAAGAGACTGTTTCTTTGGTGTTTTCCTGAATAATCGCTGATCGGCCCAGCAGGCGTTTAAAATTAAAATAACATGTAGTTGTTATTTTAATTGACAAAATAACATATAGATGTTATTATCTTATTATGCTCTTTAAACGCTCTTTGCGTTTGGACGCAAGCCGCCGCTCCGCTTTTCTGTTCGGGCCCCGCATGACCGGCAAGACTTTTCTCTTAAAAGAATTGCCTTCGGACTTGTTTGTCGATCTTTTGGACCCAGAATTGGAGCTTCGGCTCAAAACCTCGCCGCGCCTTTTTTGGGAACAAGTTTCGGCTCTTAGGAATCGCGCACTCATCGTCGTAGATGAAGTCCAGCGTGCCCCCGCCCTTCTTGACTATGTCCAGAAAGGCATCGAGGAAAAACATCTGAGCTTCATTCTCTCAGGCTCCAGCGCCAGAAAACTCAAGCGCGGCGGCGCCAATCTCTTGGGCGGGCGCGCGCGGGATCTGAAGCTTCACCCATTGACTCTCATGGAATTGGGGAGTCATTTCGATATCCAGAAAGCCTGTTGGTTTGGAACGTTGCCCGGAGTGGCTCAATACTTGGCTCAAGGAGATGAGAAAGAGGCGCGTTCTCTTTTAAGGTCTTATGCGACGACCTATGTTAAGGAAGAAATCCAAGCGGAGGCGCTGACACGGAATGTGGGGGCTTTTCAGCGGTTCCTTCAGGTGGCCGTTCAAGGGAACGCCCAGATCGTGGAGTTCGCCAATATCTCCCGCGAGTGTTCCGTGCCGTCGAGCACCGTGAAGGAATACTATTCGATTCTGGAAGACACCTTGATGGGAGATTTTTTGTGGCCTTGGAACGCGAGCGAGCGTAAAAAGGCGCGCCCGAAATTTTACTTTTTCGACTGTGGCGTCGTCCGCGCCGTTCAGAACCGTTTGGGCGATCCCCCCACGCCGGCCGAAATGGGTTTTCTTTTCGAGACCTGGCTTGTTCGCGAGATCCGGAGATTGAGAGATTATGGAGACAAAGAGCACCGGTTTTCTTTCTGGCGACAAGGAGCGCATGAAATCGATTTATTAGTCGAGGGCGGGAGAGGACCCCTATTGGCCATTGAATGTAAAACCGGTTCCGGCGGCATTTCCCCTGGAACTGTCGCGGCGTTTCGCGCTCATTTTCCGCGCGTGCCTCTTGTTGTGGCGTCTCTTTTGGATGAGACCCCGCGCCGTCTTGAATCCGGAGTCGAGGTTTTGCCCTTCGCGGAAGTTTTGGAGCGCTATCAGGCCCTAGGCTGACGGTTTAATCTTTTTATCTCTTCTATCTTATTTTTTTGTTTAATTAAATCATGCCGGATTTGAACTTAAAAGAGAAGCTGCTTGAAGACTTGCGCGCCTCCCGCAAGCATTTGGAGTATAGTTATCACAAGGCGCGTTTGCTCGCGCTGGATAAAGATTTAAGCGAAGAAGAGCTTGAGGTCCTTGAAAGTTTTTCCAGTCGCTTCGCGCGCTATTCCGATTTGATTCTTTCCCGCTACCTGCGTTTTCTGGCGCGGGAAAAAGACCCCGCTTTTCGCGGCTCGGCGATCGACACCGTCAATCTCGCGGAAAAGTTCGGCTGGATTAAAGACGCCGCGGCCTGGCGCCGCATTCGGGAATTGCGAAATCTTGCCGCGCATGAGTATGAATCCGAGGATTACCGAAGCCTTTATTCCGAGATCATTCGTCTGACCCCGCACCTTCTCGACTTTGTCCCTTCGACATGAGGCTTTCACCCCAAGAGCGCGCCGCGATTAAAAAAATCATCGAAGGCAAGGATCTCAAGGCCGAGATTTATCTCTACGGCTCGCGAGCGGATGATTCCCTCTCGGGAGGAGACATCGATATTCTCGTCATTTCCGAGACCCTGACCTTTCCCGATAAGCTGGATTTATTGAGCGAG
The DNA here is from genome assembly GCA_021819565.1 of bacterium. Classification (GTDB taxonomy): domain Bacteria; phylum Elusimicrobiota; class Elusimicrobia; order UBA1565; family UBA9628; genus JAKAQV01. Next base: position 14,520 of record JAKAQV010000025.1, read on the forward strand.
ATTAAAACCGCCTTGGGCGATCAGAAAATAGATATGTCCATTAAGACTCCTGCGCAATCGCGTTCGGATGTTTTCGCCCGTGAAATCCTAAAATCCGCGCTACGAATCTAAAATTGTTGCACATGGCAAACAAACATTGTGTCGGGGGGATTTGATAGAATAAAACTGCGCATAATAAAAGATGTGCCGCGGCAGGCTGCGCAGATATCTTTTGGCGTTCTTCTCGACGGCGGCGGAGCGGCGTGGGCCAGGGATCTTCATTTTGAGATTGTTAAGAAAAACGTTGCCGTCACCGCCCATTCAAACAATCTCTCCTATCCCAAAGCTCCGGTCAATCTCGGTTTGGAGTAAAGCTCGCGCGTTTTCTTCGCGCGCCAAACAGCGTGTCAAGCGTTTTTTTGAAAATTTTAAAATCCGGTTTTATCGACGGGAAAATGGCGAAAAAATATTTTTTATATTTTATTTGCTTGACATTAAAACGAATTTCGTGCTACACTATTTAAGTGCGCTAAAAGATGTTAGATTAGCGTACGGGGCAGGTCCTATCATCCCCTGAAAGATGGACAAAAGGGGAGAGGGGGCTTGTTACTGTTCTTTGACAATTTCTTTGCGAGCGAATGAGCGCTCCGCAAAGAGCCTAAAGGAAATTATGGTGTGTTCTTGTCGCTGTGAGATGCGTCGCCCTTGGGGCGACACGGAAATCGCGCAAGCGATAGACGGCGGCGACAGGAGAAGTATTGAGAGGAATCAATTCCTCCATGGATTTAGTTAACTCGGCGGGCTTGCCCGTCGGCTTAAACTGTTTTATGGAGAGTTTGATCCTGGCTCAGAATTAACGCTGGCAGAGTGCATAACACATGCAAGTCGAGCGAGGTGGCGGCGTATCGCGCCTAGCGGCAGACGAGTGAGCAACACGTAAGCAATCTGCCCCCAAATGGGGAATAACCCGTCGAAAGACGGGCTAATACCCCGTAGAATCCTTGGAAGGCATCTTCCGAGGATGATAGGCCAGCAATGGTCGTTTGGGGAGGAGCTTGCGGCCCATCAGCTAGTTGGCGGGATAACAGCCCACCAAGGCTATGACGGGTACCCGGACTGAAAGGTCGCACGGGCACGGAGGCACTGAGACACGGGCCTCACTTCTACGGAAGGCAGCAGTGGGGAATTTTGGACAATGGGCGAAAGCCTGATCCAGCAACTCTGCGTGAGGGATGAAGTCTTTCGGGATGTAAACCTCTTTTATTAGGGACGAATCAAATGACGGTACCTGATGAAT
>JAKAQV010000026.1 GCA_021819565.1 bacterium
GATCTATTGACGCCGGAAGCGATAATGGCTTGGGAAAGGCCAAAGACCTGCGCGGTAAACACCGGAAGAGCCACCGCCTGCATTTCTCCCCCCATCGCGGCGATAGACCAACCCGGAACATATTTCCACAAAAATTGGGAAGGCAACTCTTGAATTTCTCTCAGCCATTTAAATTTTCTGGGCGAAGGAGCGTCTTCCAAGTTTCCCGCGCTTTCAATGGGCAGTCGAACTTCGGGCTTTTCAACACCGCCGGAAAGCCCCGCTTTAAGCGCGAGATTGTGAGCTGAAGGTCTTGAAATATCTTGAACGCTTGGAAGAGATAAAGACCTGGATTTTTTTTGCCGATCAAAGAGGCGGTTAAGAACGCCCAGTGAAATTTTTCTTGACGCCGGGGATACACCGGAAATCTTTTTGACAAGACTCCTAAAAAACCGGCGGCCTTGCGGTAAAGATTCTTTCGGAGTCGGGAAAAAAGCGGGCGCAGTTTTCGCAGTGTTCTTGGGTAAGGCGCGCGCCTGGGGCAGAGAAGGCTTGGACTCTAAAACCTTTGTTTCCGCCGCTTCTGCCGCCGGCAAAACCGCGCCAGTTTTTGGCTCGACAGAGAGGTCTTGAAATTCTTCAATGGAAGGAGCTTGACCGAGAGGATTAGAAGCGGAAGGATTGCGCAACTCAAGAGAAGAAATTTCAGGATTTGGTTCTGAAAATTCCGCCGCAAAGGCCTGATAAGAAGAAAGCCCCGGAGATAAAACCGTCAACGTCGCCGCCAGCGCCCAGGCAGTTATTTTTTTGATGGGAATTCTCCTTTTTATATGAGTTAAGCGATTTTAAGCACTTTCCCGCGCCGTTTTATCCGGCCTTATCATTGTATCGAACAATACAACAGACCCCAAGGGCCAAAAGGCCTAGAGCTTTCCCGGCAAAAGACCCAGTTGAGAGCTGTCTATCATTAAATGTAGACCCGCGGAATCCGGGAATGAGCGGCAGTGCGGCGCGCCGGAAGAGTGATGATATCTCCGACATTAGCGCGGGGAATTTCGCTAACGTCCACCAGCAGATGGGAAATTCCGCAGCCGCCGATAAACGGCGTCTTGTTTTTCCCCATCATTCCCCAATACTCAAAGCCGGAACCCAGGCGAATCAGCCTCTCGGCGGGCTCCATCGTGATTCCATCGGAGTATCCGGCCAAGAGGGTCGCGACCTTCATTTCCCTCGGAGAAACGTAGGCGCTCGCGTATCCCACGGACTCGCCAGCGGCAATCGCGCGGATATGGACGATTCGCGCCTGAAAGCGCCAGGGATTTTTAAGCGGAACCGGTTTTGATTTCGCGGCGTTAATTCCGTAAATTAAATTCCCGATTCGAGCCAGATCCATTCTCCAATGAGGAAAATCAAGAAAAACAGAACTATTGGCGGCATGACAAATTAAACCCGGATGCGTTTTTTTAAGCCGCTGAGCGATCTGGTTAAAATCGCGCAATTTTTCCTCCGCCTCGACTGCGTTTTTCCCGGGAATATAATCGATATGAGCGGAAAGGCCTTGAAAACGGATTTTCTTAAAGCGCTTGAGACTCAAGACAAAGCAAGCTATCCGCCGCGGAGAAATTCCCCAACGGCCAAGGCCGAAATCCAAATCAATATGGACGGAAACGGGATGAGAAAAGGATGCCTTGGCATTGAGCGCGCGCAACTGCTCCAGATTATCGACCGTCACCGAAGTTTTAAGTTTAACCGCCTCTTCGGCCAGGGACGGCAAAATCGGCGCCATTAAACAAAGAGGATGAGAAATTCCCGCGCTTCTAAGCTGCCGGGCCTCATCCACGCTTAAAACCCCTATAAAAGGAACGCCGGCCTTGACCGCTTCTCTCGCCACGGGAATCATCCCGTGCCCATATGCATCCGCTTTTAAAACCGCCATCACCTGGGTCAGGGGCCTTGACTCGGAAATAATCCAATCAAGATTAGAGCGAATGGCCTTTAAATCAATTTCGATCCATTTAAGAAACGGTTTTTGCGGCATCTCGTGATTATAGAAAATTGGAATTTTCTACAATGATTAAGTGAAGCTAAAAATTGGAACGCGAGGCTCGCCCCTGGCCCTGGCCCAAAGCCACTGGGTTGAGAGCCGACTTAAGGAAATAGACCCCTCTGTAGAAACCGAACTCAAAATCATCAAGACCTCGGGAGATTTGTTTCAGAATCATTCCCCCCAGGAAGCGCATGCCGCCTCCTTGTCTCCCCAAGGGACCAAGGGGCTGTTCGTCAAGGAAATCGAAGAAGCCCTGCTCAAAAAAGAAATTGATTTAGCCGTCCACAGCGCGAAAGACATGCCCGCTGAAATTCCGGAAGAACTCCATATCTTGGCCTACCCGGAACGGGAAAACCCGCAAGACGTTTTTATCGGACGCGACGGGCTTAAATGGAAAGAGCTTAAGGCGGAACACAAAATCGGCACTTCTTCCCTGAGAAGACAAATCCAGACCAAAATCCTTTTTCCGGGAGTGACGACAACACCTCTTCGCGGCAACGTAGACACCCGGCTAAAAAAATTGGAAGAAAAATCCTTGGACGGAATTATTTTAGCGGCCGCAGGACTCAAGAGGCTTAAGCGGGAAATTCCCCTGGCTCACTTCATTGAACTTGACGCGATGGTCCCGGCCCCCGGGCAAGGCGCCTTGGCCATTGAATCCCGCCTCAAAGACGATCTGCGTCTTTTTTCTCAAATTCTCGATCACGGGCCGACCCGAATCGCGGTTGAATGGGAAAGAGAATTCTTGCGCCTGGTCGGCGGCGGATGCTCGACTCCGCTGGGCGCCTTTGCCGAGATTAAGCCCGAGGGAATTGAAATGCGGGTTTTCTTGGCCCGCGAAGACGGAAGCCAGGCCCGGCATCTCAAGTCTCTTTGCAAGGACACAAGCCTAAGATCCTCATTTCTCAAAGAGCTCGCGCGCCAAGTCGCCTTAACCTAAATGCCGCGCCTGATCGGACTGCCGACCGCTTCCGCCTGGGCGTACCTCGCGCAACTTTATCTTTCCAAAAAAGAAATTTCTTTTCTCCCGGCTTTAAACGGTCCGCTCGTGTTTCTCGTCAACGAGGAAGAGCGCATTGAAGAAATCAACTCCGCTTTTTCCGCGCTGACTCCCTTGTTTCCAAAAAATTTAAAATTAATCTCCGCTGTTTTTGGAGAAGACCAGCCGCAAAGGCTCAAAAACCTTTCGCTCATTAATCCCGACACCGCTTTATTTGTCTTAAATCTTAAAGCCCTGGAGGCCAAAGTTCCCTCTCCGCAGTTTTTCCGACAGAGAACTCTCGCTTTCTCTGTTGACACCGCGCTCAATCGCGATGAAGCCGCTCAAAATTTAATCCAATTGGGTTACCTGCGTTCGGATTTCGTCGAATCTCCCGGTGATTTCGCGATTCGCGGAGCGATCCTTGATTTTTATAGCCCCAATTCCGAAAATCCTACGCGAATTCTTTTTGATGGAAATAAAATCGCTTCCCTGCGCTCCTTTGACCCCGGCACGCAAATGAGCTCTGGAACTATTTTAAAAGCCCAAGCCGTTCCCGCCTCTTCCGAAAGCGCCCAGATCGATTCCGCGCCATTATGGAATTGGCTCGGTCAAAGTTTTCTCTCAAACGCGCTGTGGATTGCGGAAGACGGTCTTGTCCTGCCAGAAAATTTTACCGCGCCCGAAAAGCGTTGGATATGGGCGGGACGCCTTCTTGAGACCTCCAGTCAAGATATCGATTTTGGGGCGAGATCCAACCCGCCGACGGACGGAATCGCCGAACAGGCGTTTAAGGAAATTCAAAAACTCAATCAAGAAGGATTTAAGGTTTTTATCTACAGTCTTAACCAAGGCGAGAATTCCAGAATTCAAGAGATATTCCCCAATTCGCTCAAAGAGAGCTGCCAATTTTTGATCGGCGAAATTGGAAACGGTTTTATCCATCCGAAATTTAAAGTCGCTTTCTACAGCTCCTCGGAAATTTTCAATCGGAGATATCGCCGCGCCTTGTCTTACCCGATTCCCTCTCCGATCCGCCTCCATTCTTCGGATCTTCAAAAAGGAGACTATGTCGTTCACCGCGATTATGGGATCGCCCGCTACGGCGGGCTTCAAATGATTCGCTCGCCCGGCTTTGGACAGGTTGAATGCGCCCGGCTTTCATTTGCCGGAGACTCCGTTCTCTATCTGCCGATGAGCGAGTTCTCAGCCATACAAAAATACGTCTCGGGCTCTTCCGGGCGCCCGCGTCTTTCAAGCCTCGATCAAAGACGCTGGGAAGAAATCAAGGAACGAGTGCGGGAAGGCGTCAGAGAACTGGCCGAAAAGCTCCTTAAAACCCAAGCCGAACGCGCCTCATCTCCGGGATATGCCTTCCCCAAGGATAATCCCCTCGAACGGGAGTTTGCCGAAGAATTTCCCTATCAAGAAACTCCCGATCAAGCGCGCGCAATTGCCGAGGTATTAGAAGACATGTCCAAGCCCCAGCCGATGGACCGTTTAGTTTTAGGAGACGTCGGATTTGGAAAAACCGAAGTGGCGATGCGCGCCTCCTTTAAATGCGCGATGGGAAACAAACAGACCTGCGTTCTGGTCCCGACTACCATCCTAGCCGAGCAACACTTCCGGAGTTTTTCAAAAAGATTCGCCGATTATCCCATAAGCCTGGGTCTTCTCACCCGCTTTCAAAGCCCCTCAGAGCAAAAAGCCGTCATTGAAAAGCTGACAGAGGGGCGTGTCGACATCGTCATTGGCACCGCGCGGCTTCTTCAAAAAGATATCCGGTTTAAGGATTTGGGGTTGGCTGTTATCGATGAAGAACACCGCTTTGGAGTCGAAGATAAAGAAAAAATAAAGCGCTTTCGCGCGACGCTAGACGTTCTTTCCTTGTCGGCCACTCCAATTCCCCGAACCTTCGGGCAAGCATTGTCGGGACTGAGATCTCTCTCTTTTATCCAGAGCGCCCCCGCCGGACGCTTGCCGATTACGACGCGCATTTTGCCCTGGAGCGAAGAAACTGTCATTAGCGCCATCGAAGAGGAAATCGCCCGCGGCGGACAAGCCTATTATGTTCACAACCGCGTCAGAACCCTGAAAGAAACCACGGATCACCTCAAGGATTTAATGCCGTCGACTCGATTTGTCATCGTTCACGGGCAGATGAAAGGCTCTGAGATTGAAAGCGCGATGTGGGACTTCTACAAAAAGAAATTTGACGTTTTAGTGGCCTCTACCATTATCGAATCGGGGCTTGATATTCCATCGGTGAACACTCTTCTCGTCGAAGACGCGCATGAGTTCGGACTAGCGCAACTCTATCAATTGCGCGGGAGAATCGGACGCGAATCAAAAAAAGCGTTCTGCTATTTTCTTTATCCCAAGGACGCGGAATTTTCCCGAATATCGGAAGAAGCGCAAAAACGCCTTGAGGCGCTCAAGGAATTTGGCCACTTGGGAAGCGGGGCGCAACTGGCGATGCGAGACATGGAGATTCGCGGAACCGGAGACCTTTTGGGACGCCGCCAACACGGGTTTGTCCGCGACGTGGGAATTTCTCTCTACAGCCAACTTTTAACGGAGGAAGTCTCTAGTCTCCAGAAGAAAAGCCCCAGCGCGCGCTTCCCAACGGAAGAAACGACGCTAGATCTCCCGCTATCGGCCTTTATTCCCCAAGACTACTTCCCCGAGGAAAGGCAGCGCTTGGAACTTTACCGAAGGCTTAGTTCCGCGAGAAAAGAGGATTTAGAAACCATCCGAAAGGAAATGGAAGACTTAGCGGGGCCTCTTCCCGATCCGGTGATCAATCTTTTCAATCTCATTAGGATAAAAATATCGGCCGCCGAAATCGGAATCGTCAAAATTTCCCAACGAAAAAACGAGCTTGAGCTGATTTTCGGCTCTGCCGCAAAAATCGCCCCGGAACAGATTCAACGTTGGACCCAAAAATATTCGCAAGATATTCGCTTTACCAGTTCCAAGCAGGGAGACGGACTCGTCATTTCTCTTAAGGGTCAAAGCGCTCTTGAGTGGCTCGGCGCGTTCTTTGAAAAATGATAGGATAAATACTGATTATGAGAAGGATTTTTTTAATCAGCCTGGCGGTTTTTTCTCTAACCGCTTGTCAGAAGCGCCAGGCCGTGATCGCGACGGTAGGGCCTCTGTCGATTACCCAAGAGGATTTTCAAAAAGCCCTTAACGAGGTGGACCCGGGGTATCAAAATTACGTGATGACCCCGGACGGAAGAAAACAGTTTTTGGACATTCTCATCCGCGATAAATTAGAATTGGCCGCCGCGCAAGCCTCTAAAGTACCTGAGTCTCCCGAATATCTAAAAGAAGCGTCTAAAATCAAAGAAGAAGAAAAATTGCGCCTCCACGAAGCCTTAAAATACCTGTTGATTCAAGATTGGGAAAAAAACTTAAGGGATACCCGCATCACCAAGGTCAGCGAAGATGAAGCGAAATCCTATTGGAAAAGACATCCATATGAAGTCGTCTTTAGCCAGATATTAGTTTCATCTCCAAAAGACGCGGAAACCCTTCTTAAGCGAATACGCCGCGGCGCTAATTTCGCACGGCTCGCGCGGAAATATTCTCTCGACAGCGGTTCGGCCGTCAAAGGCGGGAAAATGCCTTCCGCCCTCTATGGAGAGATTATTCCCGAACTTCAGGATCTCATTTTTCAAATGCGGGTAGGAGAACTCAGCGGGCCGATTAAGACCAAATTTGGATATCACGTCATCCGCAAAGACTCTCAGCATAAAGTGGTTTTTGAAAAATATAAAGATCGTTTTATCCAAATTCTTGAAAAACAGAAATTAGACAACTACTTGCAATCGCTTCAAAAAAAGTTCCCCGTGGAGATACTCGATGAACAATTCAAATAGACGACTGTTGACCGCCGTTTTAGGCTTTACCTGCGCATTCATTTTTCTCAAATCGGCGACAGCGGCCCGCGTTGATGACGTCATCGCGACCGTCAACAACGCGCCGATTTTTTTGTCGCGCTATCGCAAGGAACTAGCCGCGACCTTAAACGATATGGCGCAGTCCAACCCCATGGCAATGAGAGACCCCGCTTTCATCCAGCAAATAAAAGGCAAGGTGCTTGATGATTTAATCGATCAACAGCTTCTCTATCAGGCCGGCAAGGATTTAAAAATTAAAATTCATCAAGATGATATCGACAAGGCTCTGGCGGAAATAAAATCTCGTTTTAACGTCGATGAGAATGGAAACCCGCTGAGCCCTCTAGAAGCCCAAGCCGCTTTCGACAAACAGCTTAAAGCCATGGGCCTCACCTACCAGCAATACCGCAAACGCCTTGAAAAACAAGTCATGGCCAAGAAAGTTTTGGATCAGGAGGTAAAATCAAAGGTTGAACCGCCAGCGACCCCGGAAATTCAGGCTTATTTTAATGAGATCACTCAATACATCGCCTCCGGCAGCACCGAACCCCCGGCGGGAATGACCCCATATGCCGCTCAAGATTTTTTGATGGCTGTGGAAAGAGTAAAATCCTCGACATCGGAGCGGGTTCAACTGGCCCGAATTCTAGTCCGCGTATCCCCCAACGATCCCAAAGCGGAAAAAACGCGGGCCTTAAGAGACGCTAATCAGTATAAAGCCATGTTGATGGACGGAACGTCCACTTTTTCGGAAATCGCTAAAACTTATTCGGAAGATCCCAATAGCGCTCCCAATGGCGGGGACATCGGGTTTATTCCTAGGGGCGCCTTGCCGCCCGCTTTAGATAAAGCGGTTTTTTCTCTAGACGTCGGTCAAATCAGCGATCCGCTTTTAAACGACGAAGGTTACAATATCGTCCGCGTCAAATCTCATCAAGCGGCGGAAAAGCCGGAATTCGATAAATTCAAGAATTATCTTAAGGAAGTTTTAATGGACGTCGAAAGCCACAAGCTGATGGACAAATATATCAAGTCCTTGCGGGAAAAAGCCGTTATCGTCAAGCATAAGTCGCTGTTAAAGTAGCAAGCGGAGATTTTGCGGCGGGCACAATCTTCCTGCCTAAGCTTTTGAATCGCCGCGAAGGCGGGACGGGAAATTTCATCCCAGCGTATATCCAACCGGAGGCGGTCCTCGGGTTGCTCAAGGTCAAAATAATGGGAAGAAAGGCTCTTGGCCGCTGTCGTCTTTCCAGATTGGCGGGGTCAGATCATCGCCGCCGCCGGAGATGAGGAAGCATAAATACAGAATAGAAACTTATTTCTATTCTCTCAAATTAGACTTATTCTTCATCACCTTTCCCCTCATGTTTTACCCACATTGTGAGGACTATCCATATTTCCCTCATGTCTTCACGCTGACGTTCCCCCATTGAGATAATTCAGCGCTATTCTGGAACATGGCTCATAAATGAGTATAAAAGGAGAAAACATCACGACGGCCAAGTAAGATGCTTCCGAGTCCCTTGGCAACTCAAGAGTAATAGGGAATAAAGACACAATGATTACATCTGCGTTTGCGGCCCAGTGAGGAATGTGTATTTCAATCCAATCGGATATGGGAGCGATAAATCCTTGATAATTTCCCGCTATCAGGAAGCCCGCCACGAGAATTGCCGCAAGGCGTATCTACGTCCTTACTGTTTTATTGATTGGAGTCGTCATTAATCTCTGAATCATTGATCGCCTCCTGTTGGAATTTTTGGAGTTAATTGTTTCGCCGGAATTAGCGGGGAGAATTTTGGCGGCTGAAAACAATATTTTTCTCATGCGAGGCTCCCTTCCGCGAAAACGCGCAACCCAAAGAGTGTAGCCCCATTTTTCCGCTCCATCAATGGGTCTTTGCGGGTTTTACCAACTGCCAGAATGATGAAAAAAGACAGAAGGAGGCGTTGATGTCGGCTGTCCGGACAGATGAAAGAAAAAAATTAAATGTTCAACAATCCCAGCAGGCGATCCTGTTCTTTAAACATCTTTTTCTTAAGCGCGGGTTTGTCATCGCGATAGCCTCTTAAATGCAAAACCCCGTGAATAATCAAGGTGAGAATTTCGCGCAAAAGGGGATGCCCCACTTCGCTGGCCTGCCGCCGCGCCTGAGGCACGGAAACAAAAATATCTCCAAAAGCGGGCTTTTCATCGTAGGGAAAAGAAATGACGTCGGTGTCATAATCATGGCCGAGAAATTCTTTATTGAGAGAGCGCATTTCTCTTGAATTCATGAAAATAATATTGAGACTGCCCTTCTCTTGACCGGCTTTACCCAAGGCAAGATGAGCGGCCAAGCGGAACTTCTCGGTCTTTCGGGCCGAAGCGGGCAAAAGCCCAGTTTTAAACACGGAAATTTTCATTCTGTTCTAACGCAGTGGTTCACAAATTCTTTTATAATTCATCACCGATGGAAGTCGGGGCCTAGCAATGACGCTTTTCCCACTTTTCATATGCGTTGAGGATATTTTTGATCAGCGGATGGCGAATGACGTCTTCCTGTCCAAACTGATGAAACACGATTCCCTCTACATTTTTAAGAATTTCCAGAATCTGGACGAGCCCCGAGGCTTTAATTGAAGTCAAATCGGTCTGCGTAATATCTCCGGTCACGACAGCCTTCGATCCTTGGCCCATGCGAGTCAAAAACATCTTCATTTGTTCCGGCGTGGTATTTTGAGCCTCATCTAAAATAATAAAGGCGTTCTCAAACGTGCGCCCGCGCATATAAGCCAAAGGGACGATTTCAAGGACTTCCGTCTCCCGCCACATGCGAAAACGTTCGGGGCCCAAGAGCGAATAAAATGAATCATAAATTGGCCTGAGATAGGGATCCACTTTCTCTAAAAGGTCCCCAGGCAAAAAGCCTAGCTTTTCTCCGGCCTCGACCACCGGCCGGGTAACGACAATGCGCTGAATTTGCCGCATATCGAGGGCTTTGAGCGCGCAGGCAACGGCTAAAAAGGTTTTACCGGTTCCCGCCGGACCGATTCCAAAAACCAAATCATGATTTTCAATCGCTTCGATATAGCGCCCCTGATTGGGAGTCCGGGGAGAAATCATTTTTCCAAAAGAGGTCCGGTAAGCCTCTTGGTCGGCCCCAGTCAAAATATGTTCGCGGGAAAACCCAGAAGGAGAATCTGGGCCTTCGGTTTCGCCGCGCAAATCGCTTAGTTTCTGCCTAATTTTTTTCATCGCTCTCTCTACCCGAGTCGCATTGCCTTTAACCCACAACGCCAATTCTTCGGAATCGGAATCTTGCCGCAAAAAAAGTTGAACGCCGTAATGACCCTGCATCTCCCTTAAAGCCGAATCGGCCTCGCCTAAAAGTCCGACCGCCTCTTCCGCCGATCGAATCTGAATTTTCTTTTTAATCATCTCTAAACCCGGCCCGGAGTTTTGCCTCGGGGAATGACGACTAGACCCGAAGAATCGACAAAATAAAGCTGGGAGTCTTTCTCGCGGTCATGTCCAATCACCGATTGAGCGGCAACGGTATTAAATCGGTCCACAATGACCCGTTTAAGCCGAGAACCTTTGCCGATGTGGCAAAAATCCATGATAATGGAATCTTCAATAATGGCGCCCTCTTCAATTTCAACGCCTCGGCCTAAAATAGAATTGGCAATGCTTGATTTTTCGATAAGAGCCCCGTCTCCAATCACCGAGTTGAGAAGCCGCCCGTCTAAAATTCTCGCCGGAGGCCCGTCATGGCGCTCGGAATGAATCGGCCAGCGGTGATTATTTAAATCAAAACGCGGGAACTCTCCTAAAATATCCATATGGGACTGATAGAAGCTTTCAATCGTGCCCACGTCCCGCCAATAAGCCTTTTCCTCATGAGATTTAAGACCCGGAAGAATATTGAGGGAGAAATCATATGCATAGGTGCGCATTTTTTTATGGATGACTGGCAGAATGGATTTTCCGAAGTCAAATTCCGCTCCCGCCCCCAAGGTCTTATCGGAAAGGACCGAAAGCAAAGCCTCGGTTGAAAATAAGTAATTGCCCATTGAGGCGTAGGCCCGGGACGGATCCGTCGGCATCGGCTTTGCGATCTTTGGCTTTTCAACGAAAGACAGAATTTTTCCTTCCTCGTCGGCTTCTATGATTCCAAATCCTTGGGAACGCTCAATAGGAACGGGAATAGCCGACACCGTAATATCGGCTTCTCTTTTTAAATGAAAGTGAATCATCTGCCCAATGTCCATGCGGTAAATATGGTCTGAACCAAACACCGCGACGATATCAGGATCGAAATCGTAGATTAAATTAAGATTTTGGCGCACCGCATCGGCGGTCCCTTGATACCAATTTTGTCCCAGACGCATCTGAGGCGGGACCAAGGCGATGAATTGATCGCGAGTCAGGCCCACGGTGCGCCAGCTTGAGCGCAGGTATTCAATCAAGCTTTGAGACATGTATTGGACTAAAACATAAATAGACTGCACTCCGGAATTGATGCAGTTAGACAGCACGAAATCGACAATTCGATGTTTCGCCCCAAAGGGAACCGAGGGCTTCGGACGGCTGACCGTCAATGGATAAAGCCTTTCCCCGCGGCCTCCGGCCAAAATGAGAGCTAGAACGCGCTTGGTTGGTTCAATTGCCATAATCTTCATCCGAATCGGATTGCCTCTGTTGATTGCGGGACGGCAAAGGCTTCACCGCTTTTAACCTTTCCCAAAAAGAAGGGCCTTGGGGTTTCTTCGGGCTTGCGGCCTGAGGCGCGGATGCGGCCCGAGAGGTGGGAGATTGGGAAACGGCCGGCGCCGTTGAAATGGCCGGCATTAAAGACAAGGCATGTTTGGGATCGTATCGAAAGGCTTTATTGAGCTCAACATCTTTTAGGATTAAAATCGGACTATGATCCGTGACCGCCTCCGAGGCTTTTATTTCCGTCAATTCCTTCGTCGTAATCCCGCTAACGACCTCCATCGGCAGAAAAACTTTCCCTTGATAGGCAATCAACGAGGAAGTTGGAACCGCCAATACGTCGTGAGCCAAAGTAATGCGTCCCGCCCATTGAAGCTCCTGGGGATAATGCCGAACAGGAATGAAACTGGTAAAAACGCCCGTTGGCGGCGACACCGTTTGATTGAGAGAATAATTTTGAATCAAGGTTTTCTTTTTTTTGAGCGAATTGGAAGCGGGCCAGAAAAGCAAATCCTGTCCATCTTTCACATAACGCGCATATTCTGGAGGGATTTTACCTACCAAGGCCAATCGATAAGACACCTGAAATAAGGGATCTCCGGTTTTAATACGCTGCCCCTCTGAAACAAAGCGGCGAATAATAAGGCAATCTTGAGGACAATCCACCTTCATAAGAGAATAGACCGATTTCCAGCGGTCCAACACCGCTTGTTTGGGAGTCATTCCTCTATAATCCAACAAAGCCGCCGTTTTGATATCCGCTAGATACGCCAAAGGCTGGCCAGCCTTGACCCATGTCTGTTCTTGGGCGTTCACCGTTTCAACTCGGCCATCGAAAGAAGCCTTCAATTTTTCTTGTTGTTTAAAGACAATCAAGCCTTGAGCCGGGATGGTAATATCCGACAACCGAGCAACGGCGACGCTTTGGGCAAAAAGCGAAGAGGAAAAAAAGGCCAGACAAGGGGCCAACAAAAAATTCATGCCTTCAAGGTCAACTCCGGACTTAACTGCCGCTTGCGCTCATCTAAAATGGGGTTAGCGCCTTTCCAAACATGCCCCAAGAAGGCGGAAAAAGTCCACGGCATTTTTGCCTCGAAAAAAGAGGCGAGAGCTTCCGCGTATTTTTGAATTTCCCACTGGGCGTGCGCGTCCGCCCTCAGAGAGACAAAATTCATCAAACTGCGAGCGTTGATGGTCCAATAAAACTGCGTGTAGCCATTGAGCGGGAGAATCATTCTTGCCATCTCCCGGGCCGCACCTAATTTCAAGAGTTTCTGATAAGTTTCATAACAGGCCCGAACCTGGGAATCCAGCAATCGGGTTAACTCCTCATTCGGAACATTGGCGGAAACCGAGCCTTGCTTATTTTTCATGTCTTGCCCGCGCCAAACCGTGGGAATATAAAACTCGTCTTTCACCTCCGTGTATCGGCCGGAGATCTCATTATAAGAAGCCATCCGGTGGCGAATCCATTGCCTCATGACAAAAATCGGGCAGGAGACGTGAAATTTAAAAACCGATTGTTCAAAGGGCGTCATATGATCGTTCTTTAAAAGATAGTTGATCAGTTTTCGATCCGCCTCTTCGCCTTTAGATTCCGCGGCATAAGAGACCCGCGCGGACTGAACCACCGCCAGATCTCCGCCCATGAAATCAACCAATCGGACAAAACCGCGATCCAAGACCGGCATCCCCTCATCAATACCCATTAAAACGCCCTCCTCATCGGATCTTCGGGAAATTCATAAAGCCTGTATTTCCCTTTTCTTTATATTTGCGCATATCGCCCATCTGAGCGCCTTCCTGCGCCATTTTCAAAACCCACGGCGCAATCAACGGATTCGGCAAAAGCGTCTTCCCATTATAGCCAACTAAAAGCCCGGAAAGAATCCTGGAAAGCCTCTGCGTCAACAAATCCGCAGCCAATTCCGTAGAGAGAATAAAAACCGGTCCGCTAAGGCGCAGTTTCTCAATGCTTTCTCTGAACATTTTTTCGGAAAGCGCCGTTTTATCCTGGCTATCCCCCTCGCTGAGTAAAAATACCTGGGCCGATTTAAATCCCGCCCGCCGCCCAATTTGAACGGCCAAGCGGCTCAGGACTTCTTTCCAATTTTTCGCGGCCCGGGAAGAATCGGGTTCTTCGGAGATAACGACCAGATTCTGTCCTTTTCGGCTCAGGCGCAGGGAAAGTATTCGGCTCAAGAGGATTTTTTCAAGCACGGAAGATGAGTCTAAAGTCGGGGTTAAAACGACGGGAACATGAATTTCCAAACGTTTCTGTGGCGGCCCCGCCAAATCCTGATAGGTTTTAAAAAGGCTCTGGGACGGATTTTTTCCGATTCCTAGTAAATACCGAACTTGTTTGATGACGCTGGCTTGCGAAGAATAAAAGAGAGGAACGACGACGATTTTTTTGACCCTGCGGGCTTCTAATTGGTCGATTCCATGCTGCATATCGTCTGGGTCCGCCAAACCGAAAGCGAAGGCGACCGGAAAGCGCGCCATAAAGGCGGTTTTAATCTGCCGCGTGGTCTCGGTCCATTGCGGAGCGTTTCCCTCTTCCAAAACCAAAACGCCAAAGGCGGCCTCTCCAAAACTTGGCGGCGGAAGCGGCGGAACTGCCGCTTGAAGGCTTAAGGCGCAAGCGCTCAGCAAAATTAAAGATTGAATGCCCATAGATGCGTTTTTCTGGAAGAGCCTGTCCACAAGGCGATGAGTTGCGGCGACTTTGAACCCGAAGGATAGACCCAATCAATATCGGAAACGACTCCCGGAAAACCCTCAGTCCAATTTCTCTCAAAATCTTCGTCTCGCCACTTAAGAGAAGAAATCTTCCCGCGATCAAAAAGCCCAAATGACTCGGCGAGAAATCCCCAGCGGGACTCGTTTTTGACCACGAACAAAAGCCCTTTTTTAAATAAAATTCGAGGAGAAAACTCAAATATATGCGAGCTCGAAACAGGCCATCTCAGGCGGTTGGGAGATTGCCCATATGAGCCCGGAATGGTCCATTCTTTCCCTTGAGAAGAAATCTCAAGGCGATTTCCCGAAACAATCGCCGCAAAAAAATCTTGGCCTTTTATATGAACCACGGTTTGGGAATAAAGCCAGCGCGATAAAGCCCGGCCATAACTTTTATCAGCTGAAGAATAACCTTCTTTATAAGTCAGCGGATAGATCGCAGAGAGAGGAAATGAGCCGTTGTCCAAAAGCTGTTGGCAAAAAAGCGCACCGGGACCGGCGCCGCCGATTCCGCGGACGATATATGGAATTTGGGCCAGAGGCTTCCAAATCTTTTGAGACAATGAAAATTCAAATACCCGGGTTCCGACCTGCCCCAAGGCTCCATCGTAATAGGTGACGAAAAGTTTCGCTTTAGACCCCGGGCCCAAAGGCGAGGCCTCTAAAGATAAAATTCGGGATTGACTTTCCGGCATGACATAGACCGCGACCGGAGAGGATGAAACAACAGGGTAGGAATAAAGAAATATTTTTCGAGTAGAAGCCAGCGCCAGCTGAAAAGACTCTCCGCCGATAAAATTACCGGCAACAAAATCAACGGCGGCAAAATCAAGAGGCGGACTTTTCCAGGTTACGGGAGGCCCGCTTAAAGCCCAGGAGATGGATGAAAAAAATAGCGCGGGAAAGAAAAAAAAGCCCCAGCGGATAGGCCCCCATTTTTTCCACCGGATTAGGAAATGTTCAAAAGACATTTTAAACAGAATACCATTTAAATTTTGTTTTGTTAAAACCCTTGGGGCTAAAAAGGGCCGAGCGCTAAAAATTAAGCTCAAGCCAACGGATAAAGGCCCAACGCGAATCCGCTTTGGGCGGACTCATCCAACCGCGGCCTTTGTCTTTAACCCGGCTCAAAGGCAATTTCTCCATCTGAACCGGCCCCGGGCGATATCCCGCCTTGATCATCACTTCTTGGAGAGTGGAGGAACTGACGACCACTCCGGGCTTAAAATCGAGAATCGCCAGAGAATCGCGGAGATCGAATTTATAGCGATTAAGGCCTTGAAGCTGATCTAGGCGCACCTCTATATTAAAAAACCCTCGCGGAGAGAAAACTCCCCGGATTCCCATGGTCGCGCGCAAAACGGTTTGTTCGCTCGTTTGTTGAAGGGCGGAAGACGCCTGCGCGTAAAGAGATAGG